>JAEZHR010000012.1 GCA_023416415.1 Pseudomonadota bacterium | reverse complement strand
ATCGAGCTTGGAAAGCTGGTCTATCGCAATGGATTGTCGGCTCCGGCGCGCTTGCGCGTGGTGGCCAATCGCGAACGGCTGGTCGTGCTGACCGCCTTGCTGGCCGGATTTTTCCTTGGGGGGATTTCCGGCGCGCTGGGCTTCAAGCATATCGGTTACCTGGCGACCGTGCCGCTGGCAATCCTGCTTGTGGCACTGTCGGGCATGCCGGCCGTCGACGATGCCGTCGCGGCCTACCGGCGCCTCTTGCGCCGTCGCGCGCTGCGCCGACGCGAACGCTCGATCAAGCAAACGGGAGAAACGGATGGAAACATCAGAAGGCGTGCTCGCGTTCTGGTTCGGAACGCAGACTGAGGATACGCAGGTGGCGGCGCAGCAGTCGGCGCTGTGGTGGAACAAGGATCCGCAGGCTGACGCAAGCATCCGTGAGCGTTTTGCTCCGACGCTGGCACAGGCAGTGGAAGGGCGGCTGGACAGCTGGCTGAAGGAGGCCCGATCCCGGCTGGCCCTGATCCTGCTCACCGACCAGTTTCCGCGGAACATGTTTCGCGATACCCCGCAGGCCTTTGAGTACGACGCGCTGGCCCGAACGTGGTGCCGGTCCGGACTGGAGCAGGGCGCCGATCGCAGCTTGCGCCCGATTGAACGCGTATTTTTTTACTTGCCGCTAGAGCATTCGGAGTCCCTGGCTGACCAGGAACTGTCTGTGCGTCTGTTCGAGGGCCTGCATGCGGAATTGCCGCCCGCGCTCCAGCCCCTGTTCCTGAACTACCTTGATTTTGCCAGGCGACACTTCGACATCATTGCGCGTTTTGGACGCTTCCCGCATCGCAATCGCATCCTCGGCCGCGAATCGACCAACGAAGAATTGGAGTTCCTGCAGCAGCCCGGCTCGGGTTTCTGAAGGGGCTCGGTCTCAGACCGGCAGGTCGCGACCGGCAACGGCACGCAGACAGAAGGACTGGATCGAACGGACCAGCACGTCTTCTTCCAGCGCCTGCGCGTCGGCCAGCGGACCAATCAGGGCTTCCGAGATGACCCCGACCAGCGCTGCGGCGCTGACGGAAGCCGCCTGCGCGGGGAAGGCTCCAGCCTGTACGCCTTCATCGATCAACCGTTCGAAGATATCAGCATACTGACGCCGATAGCGCAGGCGCTCTTCATCCACGGCGGCATCGACTGGCTCTGCGATCAGCGCATAGGCCATGCGCCTCCCGCGGATGGCGCGATTCGAAAAGGCGGCAATGGCGTCCAGCAGCCGCTGCGCCGGTGCGGCCTCCCGATTGGCGTTCTCCCGCACCACCGCAAGTTCTTTCTCACTGGCAATGCGAAAGAGTTCTGCGCACAGCTGTGCCTTCGAGTCGAAGTGTTTGTAGACTGCACCTGTCGCAATGCCGGCATCCTGCGCCAAGTGGCTGATGGTGAGACCGCTGAAGCCGGAAGTGGCTACCGTATGCAGCGCGCAGTCGAGTAGGCGCTGGCGGATTTCCGCCTTGCGTGCTGCAGTTTTCTCGGTCGGGCGGTAGGGCATTGTTAGCAATCAGGCATGGATCTCGGCGAGTGTACCGGGCAAGGGCGGCGCTCACAAGCATCTCTTGACGCTCTCTGACACGCGTGCTTTACTGCGTCAAATAGTGAAGGTAAATTCATTCTTTGCCTCAACAATTAATTCAATACATGAGGAGTCGGCGACAAATGATTGATTATTCGGAAAATATTTCATTTCTCGCGGAAACCCATGACGTGCGCAACCAGCCCCGACCGCTTGAGGACTACAACCTCTACGATGCCGATGTCGCCTTGCAGGAAGCAGTGCGGCGCGAAGGTGGCGCTTGGGCGGAAAGCAGCCTGCGCAGCTTCGGCCAGCTGACCGGCTCACGTGAGCTTATCGAGCTGGGCTTTCAGGCCAACGAGAACAAACCGGTGCTGCATACGCACGACCGCTACGGGCACCGCGTGGATGAAGTGCGATTTCACCCGGCGTATCACCGGCTGATGCAGATCTCGCTGGAAAACGGTTTGCATGCATCGCACTGGCTAGATCCGAAACCGGGCGCGCATGTGGCCCGGGCCGCCCGCATGTTCATGATGAGTCAGGTCGAAGCTGCGCACATTTGTCCGGTGACGATGACGTCGGCGGCGATTCCTGCATTACGGGTCCAGCCGGAGCTGGCAGCGCAGTGGGAACACAAGATCCTTGCGCTGGCTTACGACCCCCGCAATGTGCCGGACGGCCAGAAGCAGGCGGTCACGGTCGGCATGGCGATGACGGAGAAGCAGGGCGGTTCCGACGTGCGGGCCAACACCACGCGCGCCATGCCGGTCGGCAGCGGCGGCGCGGGGCAGCCTTATCAGCTGGTCGGACACAAATATTTCGTCTCTGCGCCGATGTGCGACATCTTCCTGGTGCTGGCACAGGCCGAGGGCGGCATTTCCTGCTTCCTCGTGCCGCGCTGGCGGCCAGACGGCACCAAGAACCCGCTGCAGGTCCAGCGGCTGAAGAACAAGATGGGCAACGTCGCCAATGCATCTTCCGAAACCGAACTGCGTGGGGCGCTGGGCTGGATGATCGGTGAAGAAGGGCGCGGCATTGCGACCATCCTGAAAATGGTGGCGATGACGCGCTTCGACTGCATGATCGGTTCCTCCTCCGGCATGCGCCAGGCAGCGGCCCAGGCCTTGCACCACTGCGCCCAGCGCTCCGCCTTCGGGCGATTGCTGGCGGAGCAACCGCTGATGCAGAACGTGCTGGCCGACCTGGTCATCGAGAGCGAGGCCGCCACGGCGCTGACAATGCGCATTGCGCGCGCTCTGGATGCGAGCGAACACGACGAATCCGAACGCTTGCTGGTGCGCCTCGGGACGGCCGTCGGCAAATACTGGATCTGCAAGCGCACGCCGGGCCATGCCTACGAGGCAATGGAGTGCATCGGCGGCAGTGGCGTGATGGAAGACAGCATCATGCCGCGCTTGCTGCGCGAATCGCCGGTGAATGCAATCTGGGAGGGGAGCGGGAACGTGCAGTGCCTGGACATGCTGCGCGCGATGAGCCAGAGTTCGCAGGCGGTCGAAGCCTTCCTGCATGAGGTGCGGCTGGCGGCCGGTCAGGATGCGCGGTTCGATCGCTTCCTCAATGGACTGATGCGCGAGCTTGGCGACCGCAGCGAGGTCGAGTACCGGGCCCGCACGATCGTCGAGAAGATGGCGCTGGCAGTGCAGGGCAGCCTGCTGCTGCGCAATGCGCCGGCCGCAGTGTCCGACGCATTCTGCGCCAGCCGCCTGAGCGACAGCCAGAGCGGACTGGTCTACGGCAACCTGCCGCGCGGCGTTGACTGTGCGGCGATCATCCGGCGCGCCGCGCCGCCTGTGGCGTAACGGAACGATCCCGTTCCTCTCGCAACGAAACTTCTTACAAGCGTTTGTAATTCAGGGGGGCGGCGCAATGCCGCCGCTGCGCGATCGGGGGCAGCCGCGCCACCCCAGCGCCCGGCGCAAGGATTGGTATCCAATTTGCTGGGAAGGCGTTTTTCCGCATGCGAAGGAGAATGCCGTGTCCATCCTTGTGCGCCTGCCGGCCGTCCTGCTTGCCCTGTGCCTTGCGGCACCTTCTCAGGCGCAATCGCAGGCGTCGCCGCCGCAAACCGGCCAGTTGCCAAACTTTGTACAGTTGACGGAACGCCACGGACCGGCCGTGGTGAACATCAGCGCCAGCCGTACTGTCACTCCGGACGGTGCCGGAGTTGCCGAAGGGGATCCCTTCTACGAGTTCTTCCGTCGTTTCGGCCAGATTCCGGAACAGGGCGAGCGCCAGGAGTTCGGGCTGGGCTCGGGTTTCATCATCCGGCAGGACGGCTACATCCTGACCAATGCCCATGTCGTGGCGGAAGCCGACGAAGTCCAGGTCAAGCTCACCGACAAGCGCGAATTCTCGGCCAAGGTGCTCGGTACCGACACCTATACGGATGTCGCGCTGCTGAAGATCGAGGCAAACGGCCTGCCCACGGTGCAGATCGGCAACCCGAACGCCTTAAAGCCAGGTGAGTGGGTGGCGGCCATCGGGGCGCCGTTCGGTTTCGAGAACAGCGTGACTTCCGGCATCGTCAGCGCCAAGGGCCGCATGCTGCCCGACGAAAGCTATGTGCCCTTCATCCAGACCGATGTCGCAGTCAACCCGGGCAACTCGGGCGGACCGCTGTTCGACATGCAAGGACAGGTCATCGGCATCAACTCTCTGATCTACAGCCGCACTGGTGGCTACATGGGGCTGTCCTTCGCCATTCCGATCGATATCGCCATGGATGTCGCCGAACAATTGCGCGCGACCGGCCGGGTCACGCGCAGCCGCATCGGCGTGCAGGTCCAGGAACTGACGCGAGAACTCGCAGCATCCTTCGGTCTCGACAAGCCGCAGGGTGCGCTGGTGGCCATGGTGGAAGAGGGCGGGCCGGCAGCCAAGGCCGGTCTGCGCGCCGGCGACATCCTTCTTTCCCTTAACAATCAGCCGATAGATTCCGCTGCCGATCTGGCGCGGCTGGTTGCGCAGGTCAAGCCGGGTACGACGCTTCAGGCCGAAGTCTGGCGCAAGGGGCAGCGGGTTCCGATGAAGATCGTCACGACCGAGCTGAAGGCGCCGGAACAGGAACAAGCGGCGGCCGGCGAGGGCGGCGGTGGCGGTGGCGCTGCGACTGCCAGCGTGGGACTGAAGGTCGCCCCCATCCCCGACGAGCAGCGTGCCGCCCTGAAGCTGGATCATGGCATCGTGGTGCAGAATGCCAGTGGCGCGGCATTACGCGCCGGCATCCAGCCGGGTGACCTGATCCTGCGCGTGGACGATAACCAGGTCAAGAATGTGTCCGAGTTCGAATCCTTGCTGGCGAAGAAGACCGGAGGCAATGCCGCGTTGCTGGTGCGGCGCGGCCAGAATACGCTGTTCGTCCCCTTGCGCGTGCCCAAGACGGGTGGATAGACGGAAACTGGCCGGTCTCGCCGGAATGGAGATGGATCGCGAACGCCTTGCACCGCAAGGCGTTCGGTGTTTCTCCTGAACCGCGTGGTTCAAGGCCGCAGTTCCACCTTCAGCCAGCCGGGAGTGCGTGTGTCGAAGGCTTTGTAGGCCTCGATCACCGAGGTCAGCGGCTGGACCTGGGTGACCAGTTCGGTCGGATCGAAGCCGCCACTCTGGATCAGCTCGATCAGCCGCGGGATGTACTTGCGGTGATTGCAGTTGCCCATGCGAATGGTCAGGTTCTTGCCCATGGCCGTACCAATCGGAAACGTCGTGCTGGTGGGCGGATAGACACCGATGATGGCAAGCGTGCCGGCCTTGGCAAGAGCATCCATTGCCCATTGATGTACCTGTGCCGGCGCATCCCCCGGATGCCAGTTGGCGCCGTCCGGGTGCTGCTCGGGCGCAACTTCCTGAACCTGCTGCTCGAACTGCGCGGCTTGCTGCTGCGCCTTGCCGGCGGCCGGACCGTGGTGAGCGTGGTCAGCGTCCACACCGACCGCGTCGATGGCGCGGTCTACGCCAATGCCGCCGGTCAGGTTCTTGATCACCTCGACTGGATCCTCTTCCTCGAAATTGATCACTTCCGCACCCTGGCGGCGTGCAATTTCCAGCCGATCGGGCTTCGAGTCGATTGCGAAAATGCGACCGGCGTTCATCAGCCTGGCCGAAGCAATGGCAAATTGTCCAACCGGACCACATCCGAAAACGGCAACCGTGCAACCGGGGTGAATGTTGGCCAGGTCGGCGCCGAAGTAGCCGGTCGGGAAAATATCGGATAGCAGGATGGCCTGCTCGTCGCTGATCTCGTCCGGCAGCTTGACCAGGTTGACGCTGGCGAACGGAATGCGCGCCTTTTCCGCCTGCAAGCCGTTGAACGGACCGGTGAGCTGAGGTCCGCCGTAGAACGCGGTGCCGGCCGAAGCGCCGTTCGGATTGGCGTTGTCGCACTGCGCGGGATAACCGGCGCGGCAATAGGAACAGTAGCCGCAAGCGATGGTGGATGGGATCACGACCCGGTCGCCGATCTCGATGTTGCGAACGGCATCGCCGATCTGCTCGACGACGCCGACGCCCTCGTGTCCGAGCACGGTGCCTTCCTTCATGCCGGAAAAGGTGCCGCGAACGAAATGCAGATCCGTGCCGCAAATCGCACTGGATGTGATGCGCACGATGGCGTCGGTCGGCTGCTCGAACCGGGGTTCGGGAACGTCTTCGAGGCGAATGTCTCCGATCTGGTGGAAAACCACGGCTTTCATCGCTTGTCCTCCTTGAATGTACATGGGTGCGACAGTCAAGCAAGTGAAGTGCCGGAAAAGGCTTGCAGAAGGATATGCAATCCGGGGAAACGGGCTGACGATGCGAAAAGGGCGCTCAGAGCCGAATCTGCCAGAATCCGACGTCGATCCACTGGTCGAACTTGCGCCCGACCTGCGCGAAATGCGCGACCTTCTCGAAGCCGCAGCGCTCATGGAAATTTTCGCTTTGCGGATTGGGCAGGGCAATGCAACCCAGCGCGATGTGGAAGCCGCGCCTTCTCAGTTCGTCCAGCAGCGCGCGGTAGAGCGCTCGCCCGATGCCGGCGCCGGTGCAGTCGCCGCGCAGGTAGATGGTCGTCTCGACCGTGCGGGCGTAGGCATCCCGTGCGCGCCAGCGATTCGCGTAGGCATAGCCGGCCACCCCGCGCTCATCCTCCGCGACCAGCCATGGATACTGAGCCGAGACCTCCTCGATGCGCGCGGCCATGGTCGCCGACAGCAAGGCCTCGGACTCGAAACTGACGCAGGTCTCCAGGACGAAGGGATTGTAGATGGCACAGATTGCGGCGGCGTCTGCGGTGGTGACGTTGCGAATCGACATGCTCATGTCTGCGCCCTCGTTCATGGTCCTCGGATGTTGTTCGGCGGTCGGCGTGCGCATTGGTGTGCCTCGCGCGCTCTCGTGACGCCTCGGGAAGTTTAACTATTCGGTGATACCGAATGAATGCGACGTGAATGGGAAGGACGCGACGCCGATTTCAGCGGCGGCCGGAAAGGCGTCAGTGCAATGGCTGCACGCGCCGGTGCACAGGACGGATGGAGCGCGCGGCATGAAGCAAGAGGAGCGCCATTTCTCGCACCGGTGCGGCCTTTCGCGCACGATTCGCGCGAACTTGCCGCAAAGTCCGACCGGAAAGGCTCCCAAAATGCGCGCCCGGAAGATTACACTCTGCCCAGTTTCGGCCAAAGGAAAGTCATGAAAAAACTCGATTCGTCTTCCATCAGAAGCGCACTGTCCGCCTTGCCGGACTGGACTCTCGAGCCCGGCGAAGGCGCGATCAGTCGCGATTTCAAGTTCGTCGACTTCGTACAGGCCTTTGCCTTCATGACGCGCATCGCCCTGGTGGCCGAGAAGGCGGACCATCACCCCGAGTGGTCAAACGTCTATAACCGCGTTTCGATCCGGTTGACCACCCATGATGCCGGCGGACTCACGCAGCGCGACTTCGATCTTGCCGCACAGGCGGACCGGGCCTATGTCGCGGCGCAGAAACAATGAGTGGCTCAAGGCATGGACCCGGAGCAGGCCATGCTGATTGGGGGCAAACGGCTGAGCTTGTGCGTGCCGGGCGAACGCCGCTGGCGCGACGCCACATCGGAGGTGGGGCGCCTGCCGGTGAAGTTATATTTGTTAGATCTCGGGAACGGAGCCACTGCATAACCCGATCCGTTAAGCCGCATAATTTGTATTATGTAAAATGGGTGGTGTGATTGACCATGTGCTACGCCACCAGAAAGCTCAGTGATAAGGCCGTGTACCCTGTCGCCGTTATCGGCGACGCAGAAAATGCCGGACGGCGCATCTAGAGACATGAAAGCACACGCCTGATAGACAAGGAACATGCGTCGGGCATCGGCCAGAAGCTGCAAAGCGCATGCCGCCCTGTCTTCTTCGGCCTCTCATTCCGCCACGCGCATAGCAGGAGCAAGCTTGAATCGTTTGACCTTGGAACGCAATCAGATCTGGATCTATCTTTCGGCCATCATCGCCGGGCTGTGGCTTGGCGACCGCTGGCCGGCGCTTGCGCAGGGTTTCGGGCTTTCGCTGTGGCCGGTGCTGGTGATTCTGCTGTACGCGACCTTCGTGCAGATTCCGCTGCTGCATCTGGGTGCTGCTTTCCGCAATCACCGTTTTGCGGCTGCGATGCTGATCGGGAATTTTGTCGCCCTGCCTGTGCTTGTCTGGGCGCTGGTGCAGTGGTTGCCCGTTGATCCTGTCCTGCGCCTTGGCGTGCTGCTTGTCCTGCTCGTGCCATGCACCGACTGGTTCATCACCTTCACCCAGCTCGGTGGCGGTAACGTGGCGCTCGCAACCGCGACCACGCCGCTCAATCTGCTGATGCAGCTGCTGTTGTTGCCGCTCTACTTGTGGCTTTACCTTGGTGGCGAACACGCCGTACCGCTCGGGATTCACGAAAGCTGGCCGGCGCTGCTGGTGGTGGTCGTGCCTCTGATTGCGGCTGCCGTTACAGAGCGCTGGATCCGGTCGGCACCGCAGCATGAAACCCTGCGCGAGCAACTGGCTTGGTTGCCGGTGCCGCTGCTCGCGCTGGTGGTATTTCTGATCGCGGGGGCGCAGGCCAGCGTCGTGCGGGAGGCGTTGGGGCTGATCCCCGACATTGTGCCGGTGTTCGTTGCCTTTGCTCTGACGTCCGCACTTCTCGCCAAGGCGTTGGCGTGCGCAATGCAACTGCCTGCGGATCAGGGCCGCACGCTCGCCTTCAGCATGGGAACGCGCAATTCCTTCGTCGTCCTGCCGTTTGCACTCGCCTTGCCGGCCGGATGGGAAGTCGCGGCTGTGGTGATCGTGGTGCAATCGCTGGTCGAGCTCGTCGCCATGGTGTTCTATCTGTGGTGGGTGCCACGCAGATTATTCCGATAAATCCAGGTCAGGCTGGTTCGGTCAGCCTGACCTGGATGCAGTAGCGCACACCCATGCCGACGCTGCGCACGTATTCTCGCCAAGGGTCGAAAGTTGCGCCTTTCTTGAGCACCCGAGCGGCCTGGAAGATATGGCGCAGCTTACTCCCGGACTCCCGTACGTGCTCCCAGCACGAGCAATGGATCTTTCGCCGACCATCCGAGTCGGCTGGCGACATCAACCCGCAGATCGAGTACCCCCTGATCGAACCAGGCTTCCCGTATGACGGCGATGAGGGTCTGAGGTCGTGCTTCGGCATGCAGGATCCGTCGCGGACTCCCCTCTTCCAGTTTCACCGTCCATGTCAGCCCGGCCGTCGCGGCGGCGCGCTCGAAGACCTGGATGGCGTCTGCAGCGGCATTGCGCGCCCGCCTCATCCGATGATCGCGCATTCTCTGGGCATAGTGCAGCCCGCCGATGGGGGCCGGCCCCACGTTGGCGAGACGCGGTGCATCGATGATGGCGATGCCGCACAGCTCGGCGCCGTGCTTGCGCGCCAGTTCGATGGCTTCCTGCACGGCATCCGGCAGATGTGGGCCCTGGGTCAAGGCAAGAACGATGCGCTTCACCGGCCTCGTGTCGTCATCCGAGGGGTCGAATCGACCACGCGGCAATGCATCTGCGAGGCTGTCCTGTGAGGTCCCCTTCCACAGCGGCGCACCTCCGACGTAGGCTGCGCGTCCAAGCAGATGGCCGGCCACGGGAGTCGTGAGCAACAGGAAAACGACCGCAACAAGAATCTTTATCCATGTCGCCAGACTGCCGTCGGCCAGAGCGACTGCGAGCAGGACCAGGCCACTGCCAACCACGCCAGCCTTGGTCGCCGCATGCATGCGCATGAAGAAGTCCGGCAGGCGCAGCACGCCAGCTGCGGCGAGCGCACAGATGAGTGCGCCGCCAATCAGGGAAATCGAAGCAATCCAGGGCATCATTGCGGCTCCTCCTCGCGGATAGAGCCACGTTCGATGAAGACGGCGAATGCAACCGTCGCCAGGAATCCGATCAGCGCCACACCCAAGGCAATATCCACGAAGGCAGCGCTTTGTGTCACAAGTGCCGCCAGTCCGGCAGCGGCCACGCCAAGCAGACCCAGCATGTCGAGCGCGACGACGCGGTCGGCGGCGTGCGGTCCCCGCACGATTCGAATCCCGGCCATCACCATCGCCGCAAGCAGCAGAATGGCTGCAAGGCCCTGAACCCAATCAGACAGTTCAATCATGTGATTTCTCCTCGTTCAATGCAGCGATCACGCGCCGCTCGAAGCCCTCGACAATCTGCGCCACAGGATCGCCTTCCAGATTCATGACGTGTGCGTACAAGACCCTGCGGTCCGACGACAGATGCAAGCTGGTTGTGCCGGGTGTGAGCGTGATCATGTTGGCAAACAAGGCGATTCCTGCGTCGCTTCGAACCCGCAACGGAATGGCCACAATGCCGCTTTGCAGCACCCTTCCCGGCCACAGCACGGCGAGCGCGACCTGATGGACCGACAGCAGCAGCTCGCGCACGAAGATTCCTGCGAGCGCAATCCAGTTCCAGCATGCGGTGAGAATCATGGTGTGGCCTCCAGTACGGCATTGATGTAGCCCGCGGGTGTGAGAAGCTGCTCTGCGGCGCGCATGGAAAATTCCACGAAAGGTTCAGTGGCCAAGCCAATGGTGAGCGTGATGGTCGCCAGTGCCGCAATCGGAACCAGCATCGCCAGGCGTACCCGGGGGGCCGCATGCCACTCCGTGGCGGCCTCGCGCGACAGGTCGGTTTGCGCTTTCCAGAATCCCTCGTTCCAGATCTTCACCATCGAATACAGGGTCAGCACGCCAACCGCGAGCGCAATCGCGGCGAGCAGGCCGTAGCCGGCATCGAGGCTGGACTTCACCACGAGAAATTTGGCCCAGAAGCCGGACAGTGGTGGAATGCCGGCAAGCGACAGCGCCGGTACGGCGAACAGCAAGGCCAGCAGCGGCGCGCTGCGGTAAAGCCCGCCCATTGCCTTGAGATCGAAACTCCCGCCCGCAAAGCGCATTGCGCCGGCGATCAGGAACAGATTGGCCTTCACCACGATGTGATGCATCACATAGAGCACCGAGCCGGCCAGCGCAAGCGGCGTGGCCACCGCGATCCCGACCAGCATGTAGCCGATCTGGCTGATGATGTGAAAGGAAAGAATGCGACGCACATCGAAATGGGAAGCCGCGCCGAGCACGCCGGTTACCATCGTGAGGGCTGCGACGGTGCCGACAATCGGCCCGGTATAGCCGGGGTCGCCGGTGAAGAGCAGCGTGAAGGTGCGCAGGATCGCGTAGACGCCAACCTTGGTCAGCAGCGCCGCGAAGATCGCAACGACAGGCGGGCTCGCCGTGTGATATGCCGCCGGCAGCCAGAAGAATAGCGGGAACAATGCGGCCTTCGAGCCGAATGCAAGCAGGAAGACCACCGCCAGCGTCGTCACCAGTCCCTGGTTTTCCACGTTCGGAAGTGCGCGCGCCAGATCGGCCATGTTCAGCGTGCCAGTGAGCCCGTACAGAAACCCGACGGCCATCAGGAACAGCGTCGTGGCCAGCAGATTGAGTGCCACGTACTTGACCCCGGCGTCGAGCTGCTCGCGCGTTCCGTCCAGCACGAGCAGGCCGAACGACGAGATCAGCATGATTTCGAACCAGACGTAGAGATTGAAGATGTCGCCGGTCAGGAAGGCGCCGCATACGCCGAGCAGCAGGCCGTGGTAGAGCGGATGAAAGTACGCGCGTTCACGCTCCTTTGCGCCGGCGACCAGGCCGTAGAGGGAGATGGCTACCGCCATCACGGCAGCCACAAGCACCATCGCGGCAGCGAACAGGTCGGCAACGAACGTGATGCCGAACGGTGCGGGCCAGGCGCCGAACTGGGTTGCCAGTATCGTCCCGTCGAATGTCGCGGAAAACAGCGCGACTGCTGCCGCTAGCAGGCCGGCGCTGCCGGCAACGCTGACGGCCCGTTGTCCATGCTGGTGTCGATGCAGCAGCACGCACAAGGCCAGTGTGGCCAGGGGAATGGCGACCGGGAGGGTCAGCAGCAGGTGCGCCCTCATGCCTTGCCCTCTTCCGGCGGCTCGGCTTCACGCATGACCTCCGTATCGAGGGTGCCCAGGCGCCGGTGCGCCTGTTCGAACAGCACGACCGCGTAGGCAACGAGCGCGAACGAGATCACGATCGCCGTCAGGATCAGCGCCTGCGGCAGCGGATTTGCGCTGACGGGAAGTACAAGCTGTCCGCTCTCGACCAGAGGAGGAATCCGGGAATCCAGGCGACCAGCGATGAAGATGGACAGATTGGCCGCATTGCCGAGCAACAGCAGGCCGAGCACGATACGCAGGACGTTGTGCGACATCAGCAGATAGGCAGCGATGGCGATCAGAACGCCGAATGCAATTACTAGGAAAAATTCCATCACTCGTCCAGGTAATTCGAAAGAAACACCAGCACGGCACCGATCACGGCGAGATAGACGCCGACATCGAACAGAAGCGTGGTTCCCAGGGCGAAGCCGCTATCCCACACCTGCCACTGATGGGTCAGGAATGGCGTGTCCAGAAGCAGGCCCGGCAGACCCGAAGCCAGCGCGAGGCACAGACCCGCTCCGGCTATGCCAGCCGGCGGGAGCGGGAGCAGCTCCAGCAGGCGCACGCGCCCGCGTGGCAACGCGTACACGGCGAACCCGGCCGCGGCCATCAGACCACCGATGAATCCGCCGCCAGGATCGTTATGCCCGCGCCAGAGAAGAATCAGCGAGAGTGCAAGCGCAACCGGCAAGACAACCTGACCGCAAGCGCGCAGGATGAGGTGATTCATTGGAGCTCCTTTTCACGCAGGCTTCGATCACGAACGCCGCTGATCACCGCCGCCGCCGACAATGCGGCCAGCGCCAGCACCGTGATCTCACCCAGCGTATCGAGCGCGCGGAAATCCACGATGATCACGTTGACGAGATTGCGTCCATAGGCTTCGGGGACGCTCGCGGCGCGGAAGAAATCGGAGACGACAGGATCGAATGGCACTGCAATCACGGCGAGCAGCACCAG
>JAEZHR010000426.1 GCA_023416415.1 Pseudomonadota bacterium | reverse complement strand
ATCTCGGGCTGCATGTGGGAGACGACCCGCAGGCGGTGCATGCGAATCGGGCGGCGCTGATCGCGCGCCTGCCGGCCGAGCCGGCATGGCTGACTCAGATACACGGAACGACGGTACTCGACGCCTGCGAGGTCGATGGTGCGCCGCAGGCCGACGCCAGCCTGACATCGCGAGCCGGCGTCGTGTGCATCGTGCAGACAGCGGACTGCCTTCCGGTGCTGTTCTGCGACGATGCCGGGACAGTGGTTGCGGCGGCACATGCCGGCTGGCGCGGGCTGGCAGGCGGAGTGCTGGAGAATACGGTGCGGGCGATGCATGCGGCCGGGGCTAACCGGATCATGGCCTGGATGGGGCCGGCCATCGGTCCGGACAGCTTCGAGGTGGGACGGGACGTGCTCGAGGCCTTCGTGGCACGCGACCCGGCGGCAGCGAGTGCATTCCGCGCGCGAATTGGCGTGCCCGGAAAATACTTTGCCGACATTTATCTGCTGGCACGCCAGGCGCTGGCAAGCGCTGGCGTGGACCGTGTATATGGCGGGGAGTGGTGCACGGTACGGGAGCCGGAGCGTTTCTACTCTTATCGTCGGGAGGGTGTGACGGGCCGCATGGCCTCGCTGATCTGGCTCAGTCGGTCGCAGGATCTTGCCGGGTAAGCTCAGGACTGTTCGTTGGCATCCCTCTGGTCGCGCAGCACCGCTTCGCGACGGCGCACCTCTTCCTGGTAGCGGCGGCGCTTGCGCCGCTGGGTCCCGCCGATGTATAGAATGATCGACACCGGGATCACCCCGTACATGAGGAACGTCATGACGCCAGCCACCACCGAAGTTTCGGTAATCGACATCATCAGTACGACATAGATCCAGGCGAGCGCAACGATATACATGACAGCCGCAGTTCCGAGCAAACCGTAACCTTACGCGAAAAGCGAGCCGCCAGCATGAACCTGTTCCAGTTCCAGCCCCAGACCGGGGGGGCGCCGTGGATGGCGCCAGGTCTCGATCCCCAGACACTGCAGTCAATGCTCCATGCCGCGCCACTCGATACGCGGCCCGTGACCGCCACCATCAAGGAGTTCGGCGCGACCATCGACCCTTCGACCGTCTCGCAACTGCAGGGCGATTACATGCAGCAGATGAGCAAGCTTTGGGCGGAAATGCTGGCCGGGAAGACGCCGGCCGTGGCAGACAAGCGCTTTGCGGGCACCGCCTGGCAGTCCAGCCCGCTGCATGCCTTCAATGCTGCGACGTACCTGCTCAACGCCCGCTTTCTCATGGCGCTGGCCGACGCCGTGGAGGCAACACCGCGGGCAAAGCAGAAAATCAGATTCGCCGTGCAGCAAATGGTCGATGCAATGTCGCCGGCGAACTTCCTCGCCAGCAATCCGGAAGCCCAGAAAAAACTGATCGAAACCAAGGGCGAGAGCCTGGCCAGGGGCATCGGGAACCTGATCGAGGACATTCAGAAGGGGCGCATTTCGCATAGCGACGAATCGGTGTTCGAGGTCGGGCGCAACGTCGCCACCACGGAAGGCCAGGTCGTCTTCGAGAACGCGCTGTTCCAGCTGATCCAGTACAAGCCGCTGACCCAATCTGTCCATGAGCGGCCCCTCCTGATCGTGCCGCCCTGCATAAACAAGTACTACATCCTCGATCTGCAACCGGAAAATTCACTGGTTCGCCACGCAGTCGAACAGGGGCACACGGTGTTCCTGGTTTCCTGGTGCAATCCGGGGCCCGAGCTCGGCCACCTCGACTGGGACGATTACATCGAGGAAGGCGCGATCCGCGCGCTGCGCGTGGTGCAGGAGATCTCGTGCCAGGAGCAGATCAATGGGCTCGGCTTCTGTGTCGGCGGCACCATACTCGCCGCCGCGCTGGCCGTGCTGGCGGCAAGAGGCGAACAGCCGGTGGCCAGCCTGACCCTTCTGACCACGCTGCTCGATTTCACCGATACCGGTGTTCTCGAAGTGTTCATCGATGAAGTGCAGATCGCCATGCGCGAACAGTCGATCGGCAAGGGCGGCTTGATGCCGGGGCGTGACTTCGCTTCCTCGTTTTCCAGCCTGCGCCCGAATGACTTGGTCTGGAATTACGTCAATTCAAGTTATCTGCAGGGCGAAACTCCGCCGCCATTCGATCTCCTGTTCTGGAACGGCGACAGTACCAATCTGCCGGGGCCGATGTTCTGCTACTACCTGCGCAACATGTACCTGGAGAACAATCTCAGGCAAGCTGGCAAGCTGAGCGTGCTGGGAGAAAAGGTGGACCTGGGCCGCATTGATGCGCCGACCTTCATCTATGGATCGCGCGAAGACCACATCGTCCCGTGGGTGGCGGCCTATGCGTCAACAGGGCTGCTCAATCCCAAGAAGCGCACCCGCAATCGCTTCGTGCTTGGCGCGTCTGGCCATATTGCAGGTGTGATCAATCCGCCGGCGAAGAAAAAGCGCAGCTACTGGATCAATGACGCAGCCAACGTAAAGTCGGCTGATGAATGGCTGGCAGGCGCGACCGAGCATCCGGGAAGCTGGTGGCCGGAATGGAGCGCCTTTCTGAAAAAGCATGCCGGGAAGCAGGTCGCTGCACCGAAACGCTTCGGCAACGCACGATACAAACCGATCGAGCCCGCGCCCGGACGCTATGTCAAGGTCAAGGCGGACCGCTAAAGGGCTTTGAAAAGCGCCATGATGGTTGAATAAGCGTTCAATTTTTCTCGAGGGCAAGGAGATGGGCGGCAGTAAGTGTGCTAAATCTTTGTTTTTCCGAACTATAATGGCTGCGCCTTCGGCAAAGGAGCTGTTTTTTTGCCGCCAGAATCAACTCCATGCGTCCCCACGCATTCACCGGGAATGTCGATGAATAGTGCAAAGAAGCATACTGAGCGACTGATCAAAAAATATCCGAACCGTCGGCTGTATGACACGCAGACGAGCTCCTACATCACCCTCGCCGACGTCAAGCAGCTGGTCCTGGACAGCGAAGAATTCACGGTCGTCGATGCCAAGACCGACGAAGACCTCACCCGGAGCATTTTGCTGCAGATCATTCTGGAAGAGGAGGCCAACGGCACGCCGATGTTTTCCAGTGCTGCGCTGGCGCAGATCATCCGCTATTACGGTCACGCCATGCAGGGAATGATGGGCTCTTACCTGGAAAAGAACATCCAGGCCTTCATCGATATCCAGAACAAGCTGGCCGAGAACTCGAAGGGCCTCTATGAAGGGAAGCCGTTCTCGCAGGAGATGTGGGCGCAGTTCATGAATGTGCAAGGTCCGATGATGCAGGGCATGATGAACAACTACATCGAGCAGAGCAAGAACCTGTTCATGCAGATGCAGGAGCAGTTCCAGGCCCAGACAAAGAGCATGTTCGGCAACTTCCCGTTCCAGCCGAACGACAAGAACAAGCAGTAATCAGTCGCGACAGACGCATGGGGGCAGACGGCAGCGCCGTCTGCCCCTTTTTTCCATTTCCGCCTCTAATTTCCAAGCCCGACATCGTTCCCGGTTCCGCCCGCAAGACATATCCGACTGGATTGCTCCGGCTCTGCACCAAATTGATGCGGCAGCTTTACAATCATTACTAATAGTTATCGTTCATGATTCACTACTAGTATTTGGCTGTCCTGCCATTGTCACGGCGACATGTGCCTCGTGTCGTGGAATTCAAGACACTGCCACTTCTCAGGAAGGATGATCGCCTCGCCAACGGCCCTTTCCATGGGAGGCAAGCCTTCATTTCATACCCAGGTCAATAAAAAGGAATATCGGGATGCTGATGCTGCGGAACTTCAATATTGGCCGAAAACTGGCCCTGCTCGCCGGCAGCGCCGGCATTGCGATCGCACTGCTGACGGTGCTGTCCGCTTTCGCATACAAGCAGGTGCTGCTCGACTCCAAGGAGGCTGGCGTGCGTCAGGCGGTCGAAGCGGTACACGGTGTGCTCACGCACTTTCATGCGTTGGCCGGCAAGGGGGAGATGTCCGAGGACGACGCCCAGCGCCACGCGCTCGCGACAATCAAGGGCATGCGCTATAGCGGCGACGAATATTTCTGGATCAATGACATGCAGCCCCGGGTGCTGATGCATCCGTTCAGGCCGGAGTTGGACGGAACCGATGTCAGTGAAAACAAGGATCCGACCGGAAAGCGGCTGTTCGTTGAGTTCGTCAACACCGTCAAGGCCGGCGGCAGTGGGCGTGTGTTTTATATGTGGCCCAAGCCCGGGCACGAAGAGCCGGTCGAGAAGGTTTCCTATGTCAAGGGCTTCCAACCCTGGGGGTGGGTGCTTGGCTCGGGCGTCTATCTGGATGACGTGGAGGCCGAGTTCTGGAACCACCTGAGCACCTATCTGATCGCCAGCGCGACCATTTCGATCATCTTGCTGATATTTTGTTTCCGCGTCGCACGCGACATCACCAGGCCCCTGAGCAAATCGGTCGCCATCGCCAAGACCGTCGCGTCCGGCGACTTGAGAAGCCGGATCACCGTCAAGAGCAATGATGAAACGGGCCAGATGCTGCAAGCGCTCAAGGACATGAACAAAAGCCTGCATCTGATTGTCGGGGAGGTGCGGGGCGGCACTGATACCATCGCGACGGCGTCCAGCCAGATCGCCGTCGGCAATGCCGACCTGTCCTCGCGCACCGAACAGCAAGCCAGCGCACTGGAAGAAACCGCGTCCTCGATGGAAGAGCTGACCGCGACCGTCAGGCAGAATGCCGAGCATGCACGGGAGGCTAACCAGTTGTCGCAGGCGGCATCGGACGCCGCATCCAGGGGCGGGGAAATTGTCGCTCAGGCGGTGCAAAGCATGGGAAGAATCAGCGATGGTTCCCGGCAAATCTTCCATATCGTCGAGCTCATCGACGGAATCGCCTTTCAGACCAATATCCTTGCCTTGAATGCCTCGGTTGAAGCCGCGCGTGCGGGTGAGCAGGGGCGCGGGTTTGCGGTGGTTGCCGCCGAAGTGCGCCATCTCGCGCAGCGCAGCGCGGCCGCAGCAAAGGAGATCAAGCAGCTGATCGACACTTCGGCCGGGGATATTCAGGCCGGTACCGCGCTCGTCAATCAGGCCGGCGCGGCGATGCAGGATGTGGTCGAGAGCATCCGGCGCGTGACCGGGATCATGGGCGAGATCACATTGTCCAGCCAGGAGCAGGCGGCCGGCATCGAACAGGTGAACTCGGCAATCGCGCACATGGACCAGATGACCCAGCAGAACGCGGCACTGGTCGAGGAAGCCGCTGCCGCTGCCGAATCGCTGCATGAACAGGCACAGCACCTGGCAGAAGTGGTCAGCGTGTTCAAGCTGAGCCAGATGCCCGCTTATGAAAAAGGCGAAGCGGCAAACGATCAGGCTCTTCCGGCTGCGATGCTTGCGCTGGCGCGCCCGGTTTGAGGCAGCCGCCGGCGAATGAAATGGCGCGCTTGAGCCTGCGCGGGCAGACCATTCTGGTCCTGCGGGAGAAAAAGGGGCAGGGAGATCGGCGGGAATTAGTGTGGACTGAGCGTGGACTGCAGCGCCTGAGTCCCTCGGAGCGGGCGGTACAATAGCGGGTTTCCATGTCTGGCTCGCCCGGTTCCGATTCGGGCGAGACCTGCGCCGATTCCCCAACAGATTTCCAAATTGAAAAAGTCTCCCGCTTCAGATTCCAGTCCCAAGGTCGGTTTCGTCAGCCTCGGCTGCCCCAAGGCGCTCGTCGACTCCGAGCAGATCCTGACCCAGTTGCGCGCCGAGGGCTATGAAACCGCCAAGTCCTACGACGGCGCCGATCTCGTGATCGTCAACACCTGCGGCTTCATCGATGCAGCCGTGCAGGAATCGCTTGATGCGATCGGCGAAGCCCTGAGCGAAAACGGCAAGGTCATCGTTACCGGCTGCCTGGGAGCCAAGAAGGACATCCACGGCAACGACATCATCCAGAGCGTGCATCCGAAGGTGCTGGAAGTGACCGGCCCGCACGCGGTGGGCGAGGTGATGGCGGCCGTGCACAAGCATCTGCCCAAGCCGCACGATCCGTTTCTCGATCTGGTGCCTCAGCAGGGCATCAAGCTCACGCCGAAGCACTACGCCTACCTGAAGATTTCCGAGGGCTGCAACCACCGCTGCAGCTTCTGCATCATCCCCTCCATGCGCGGCGACCTCGTGTCGCGGCCCATCGCAGAAGTGATGCTGGAAGCGGAGAATCTGTTCAAGGCCGGCGTCAAGGAATTGCTGGTGATCTCGCAGGACACCAGCGCCTATGGTGTGGACGTCAAGTTCCGCACCGGTTTCTGGAACGGCCGCCCGCTGCGCACCCACATGACCCAGCTCGCGACTGCCCTGGGAGAGCTGGCCGCGCAGTACGACGCGTGGGTGCGCATGCACTACGTTTATCCGTATCCGCACGTCGACGACGTGATTCCGCTGATGGCCGAAGGCCGCATCCTGCCTTATCTCGATGTGCCGCTGCAGCATGCCCATCCGGACGTGCTGAAGCGCATGAAGCGCCCGGCCTCCGGTGAAAAGAACATCGAGCGCATCGCTGCCTGGCGCAAGATGTGCCCGGACTTGACCATCCGCTCGACCTTCATCGCCGGCTTCCCGGGTGAGACCGAGGCCGAATTCGAATACCTGCTCGACTTCCTGAAGGAAGCGCAGATCGACCGCCTTGGCTGCTTCGCCTATTCGCCGGTCGATGGCGCCACGGCTAACGAGCTGCCCGATCCGGTGCCGGAAGAGCTGCGCGAAGAAAGGCGGGGACGCGTGATGCTGCTGCAGGAAGAGATCTCGCGTGCACGCATGAAGGCGAAGGTCGGCAAGAGCATGCGCGTGCTCATTGACGAAGTGTCGCCCAGCGGCGGCGTGGCGCGCGCGGCGGCCGACGCGCCGGAAATCGACGGCGTGGTTTACGTGAAGCCGCCGTTCGAGCCGCACCGCAAGCTCAAGGTGGGCGAATTC
>JAEZHR010000425.1 GCA_023416415.1 Pseudomonadota bacterium | reverse complement strand
TCATTCAGCGGGAGCACGCTAATTGCCCGTATAATTTCGCCTCCGGCGCCGCCGCGCAGTTCAACCTGATCGGTTTCGCACCGACGAGGCGTACCATGATTTTTCCTTCCGAATTCGATGTCATCGTAGTGGGTGGCGGCCATGCCGGCACAGAGGCGGCGCTCGCGTCTGCACGCATGGGGCAGAAGACACTCCTGCTAACCCATAACATCGAAACCCTCGGCCAGATGTCCTGCAATCCATCGATTGGCGGCATCGGGAAGGGACATCTCGTGAAGGAAGTGGATGCGCTTGGCGGTGCGATGGCAATAGCCACCGACGAAGGTGGTATCCAGTTTCGTATCCTCAACTCTTCCAAGGGACCGGCCGTACGGGCCACCCGCGCGCAGGCCGATCGCATTCTGTACAAGGCCGCGATCCGGCGCCGGCTTGAGAATCAGCCGAATCTGTGGCTCTTCCAGCAGGCGGTGGATGATCTGATCGTCGAAGGCGAGCGCGTTGTTGGCGCAGTCACCCAGGTTGGCCTGCGCTTCCGCAGCCGCGCCGTGGTATTGACCGCAGGAACCTTCCTCGACGGCAAGATTCACGTCGGATTGAACAATTACTCCGGTGGGCGCGCGGGCGATCCACCCGCTGTCTCGCTGTCGGCCCGTCTGAAGGAGCTCAAGTTGCCGCAAGGCCGACTGAAAACCGGTACGCCTCCACGCATCGACGGACGGACAATCGATTTTTCGGTGATGGAAGAACAGCCCGGCGATCTGGACCCGATTCCGGTGTTCTCGGTCATGGGACGGCCGGATATGCACCCGCAGCAGCTGCCGTGCTGGATTACCCATACCAACGCGCGCACGCACGACATCATCCGTGGCGGCCTCGACCGCAGCCCGATGTATACCGGCGTGATCGAAGGGGTAGGGCCGCGCTACTGTCCGTCGATTGAAGACAAGATACATCGCTTCGCCGACAAGGGCTCGCACCAGATTTTTCTCGAACCGGAAGGTCTGACCACCAACGAGTTCTACCCGAACGGCATCTCGACCAGTCTGCCGTTCGATGTCCAGCTCGAACTCGTGCACTCGATTCCGGGCCTGGAAAATGCGCACATTCTGCGCCCCGGCTATGCGATCGAGTACGACTACTTCGATCCGCGCGGCCTGAAAGTTTCGCTGGAGACGAGGGCGATTCAGGGGCTCTTTTTTGCCGGCCAGATCAACGGCACCACTGGCTACGAAGAAGCCGCTGCCCAGGGACTGCTGGCCGGGATCAACGCCGCCTTGCAGACCCAGGGTCGCGAACCCTGGAGCCCGCGTCGTGACGAAGCCTATCTCGGTGTGCTGGTCGACGATCTGATCACGAAGGGCGTGCAGGAGCCTTACCGCATGTTCACGAGCCGCGCCGAGTACCGTCTCTCCCTGCGCGAAGACAATGCCGACCTGCGCCTGACCGAAATCGGTCGCAAGCTCGGCTGCGTCGGCGACGCACAGTGGGAAGTGTTCGACCGCAAGCGCGAAGCGATCGCACGTGAACTCGAACGCCTGAAGTCGACCTGGGTCAACCCGCGTCTGGTGCCGGCAGAGGAAGCCGAGCGCGTGCTGGGCAAGGCAATGGAGCGTGAGTATGCACTCACAGACCTGCTGCGCCGTCCAAACGTCAGCTATGAAAGCCTGATGACGCTCAAGGATGCGGACGGACAGGAGATCGCCGGCCCCGGCGTCGTTGATGACGCGGTGCGCGAACAGGTCGAGATCCAGGTCAAGTACGCCGGCTATATCGAACGTCAGGCCAGAGAAGTCGAACGTCACGACCACTACGAGAACCTGAAGCTGCCGCTCGAGCTGGATTACATGGAAGTCCGTGGTCTGTCGATCGAAGTGCGCCAGAAGCTGAACAAGCATCGTCCCGAGACCCTGGGGCAGGCATCGCGCATCTCCGGCATCACGCCGGCCGCGATTTCGCTCCTGCTGGTGCATCTGAAGAAGGGCGGATTCAAGGAGTTCAGCGCCGCCAAGAGCGTCGCCTGAGGCCGGGCACGATGTCGGTCTTTGATCGCGACGCCCTGACGGCACGACTGCGCACCGGTGTTCAAGCCCTGGGCCTGGACCTCGCCGACGAACAACTGGCGCAGTTGATCGCGTATCTCGCGCTGCTGGCCAAGTGGAACGGCGTCTACAACCTGACCGCCGTGCGCGATCCGGCGCAGATGGTGACCCAGCATCTGCTCGACTCGCTGGCCGTGGTTCCCGCCTTCGTCGGCGCGCGCAACGTGCTGGACGTGGGAGCCGGAGGCGGATTGCCGGGTATCGTGCTGGCGATCGCGCGCCCCGACATGCAGGTCACGCTGGTCGACACCGTGCAGAAAAAGACTGCCTTCCTGAGGCAGGTGAAGGTCGAGCTTGGCCTTTCGAACGTCACCGTGCATCATGCGCGTGTCGAGCAGCTCGATGTCGCGCGCAGGTTTGATGTCATTACGTCGCGCGCCTTCGCCGAGCTGAATGACTTCGTGACCTGGTCCGGCCATCTGCTGGAAGAGGGCGGGCGCTTCATCGCCTTGAAGGGCGTGCATCCGCAGGACGAGATCGCGCGTCTGCCGGCCGGATGGACTGTGACCAAGGTAGAAGTACTGCAAGTGCCCGATCTCGGCGCAGAGCGGCACCTGGTATTCATCGAAAGGGGAGGCGCAGCATGACCGCAGCATTCCAAGCGATTGGCATTACCGACATCTGGCAGCTTGTCGCTGCCACCATGGTATTCCTGATGCTGCCAGGGCCCGGTACCTTCTGCGTGCTGACTTGCGCCGCAAAGGGCGGCCTGCGAGGCGGATTCGCCT
>JAEZHR010000416.1 GCA_023416415.1 Pseudomonadota bacterium | reverse complement strand
GCGCGAAAGAGGCCTGCACGCTGCCTTGTGCAGGCAATATCGGCGGCGGCGACGCGCCTGCGCAAGCAGGCAGCAGCGCACACATGACCGACATCGTCCAACGCCGCCCGTTCACTTTCCGCGTTCAAACACTGCCGCAAAAAAACCGTCGGTCTCATGGTGCAGGGGCGACAGCTTCAGGTAATCCTGCATCTCGAGCGCGATCTTCTGCTCGGCCAGTACCTCCCTGACGGGCAGCAGTCGGAAATCCGGATGCTCCGAGAGAAAGCGTTCAGCCACCGCCTCGTTCTCCTCATCCAGCAGACTACATGTCGCATAGACGAGACGACCGCCCGGCTTGACCAGGCGCGCGGCGCTGGTCAGGATGGCCTGTTGCTTGAGATTCATCTCAAGCACGGACTCCGGAGTCTGGCGCCATTTCAGGTCCGGATTGCGACGCAAGGTGCCAAGTCCGCTGCACGGGGCATCGACCAGCACGCGATCGATCTTGCCAGCCAGGCGCTTGACCTTGGCATCGTTTTCATGGGCAATGAGCACCGGATGCACGTTTGACAGACCGCTGCGCGCAAGACGCGGCTTGAGTCTGGCCAGGCGCTTGTCGTTGACGTCGAAGGCGTACAGGCGACCGGTACTGCGCATTGCCGCCCCCAAGGCCAGGGTCTTGCCACCCGCGCCGGCGCAGAAATCGACCACCATCTCCCCGCGGCGGGCCGCGAGCAGTTGCGTGAGCAACTGGCTGCCTTCGTCCTGGACCTCGATTGCCCCATCCTTGAACAGTGGCAGATTTTGCAATGCCGGCTTGCGCTTGAGACGCACACCCAGCGGCGAGTAAGGCGTGGGCTCCGCTTCGATGCCAGCGGTGGCAAGGGTGGTCAACACGTCATCACGTCGAGCCTTCAGTGCGTTGACGCGCAGGTCGAGCGAGGCGGGCTGATTCAGTGCCTGCGCCAGAGCCAGCATGGCGTCCTCGCCGTCGCGCGCAGTCAAGCGTTCGCGCAGCCAGTCCGGCAGGTTGGAACGCAACGTCACCGGCAGGGTGGCGCGATCGATAGTGGCAATGCGCTCCAGCCAGGCGGCCTCGTCATCGCTCAATCCTCCAAGTGCCTGTTTGCCGACAGCATCGGCCAACCCCAGCAGGGCAAGACGACGCATCGCCGGGCCGGTGCCGGACTCCGAAAAGCTGGAGAAGACGAGCTTGTTGCGCAACACTGCATACACGCCCTCCGCAATCGCGTTGCGCTCGCGTCCGCCCAGCTTGGGATGGTCGCGGAAAAAGCGCGATAGTGTGACGTCGGCCGGACCGGTAAAGCGCAGAACTTCGCGCAACACTTCTTCGACGCGCGTAATGACGCCCGGATGCAGTCTCATGCGATTCCTTCGATCGTGGCAGCGCCAGCGTCGGCAAGCAGTACCCGGCCCTGCTCGATGCGCAAACGGTCCTCGACAAACCAGCGCACGGCGCGCGGATAGATTTGGTGCTCTTGGGTCAGCACGCGTGCCGCCAGGCTCTCCTCTGTATCGTCTGAAAGGACAGCCACTGCCGCCTGGGCGACGATCGGACCGTGATCGAGTTCGGCGGTGACGAAATGGACAGTTGCGCCATGAATCCGGACTCCAGCATCCAGCGCCTGACGATGGGTCGCCAGGCCGGGAAAGCTGGGCAGCAGCGAGGGATGAATGTTGAGCATCCGTCCGGCGTAGTGTTCCACGAAAGGCGGCGTCAGGATGCGCATGAAGCCGGCCAGGACGACCAGATCGGGAGCATATTCGTCAATGGCTTTCTGCAGCGCGGCATCGAACTGCTCGCGTGCCTTGTAGGCCCGGCTCTCGACTACCGCTGTGGGAATGCCGTGTTCGCGGGCGAAGGCCAGACCTTCTGCGTCGGCACGATTGCTGATGACGGCGGCGATTCTGGCCGGCCATTGCTGCGCTTGTCGCGCATGCACAATGGCCTGCATGTTGCTGCCGCGCCCCGAAATCAGGATCACGATGTTTTTCATGGCGCGCATTTTACCGTAGGGGATCATGCCCGGGCCGGAAACAACGAAGCCGGCACAAGGCCGGCTTCAGTGGCGAACGAAAGGCGCTTATTGGAACGAGTAGAAAACGCGAAATGCGACCTTGCGTTCGGCCCAGTAATCGGCTGCGTCTCGGAACACGTCAAGGAGGGTCTCGCGCGCCTCTCGGTCAAACTTGGGCGTATTGGGGAGTTGTTCGAGCACCACCAGGAATCCGGGCTGCGGTCCTGCCTTGCAGGGCAGATCGGTCAGGCAGTCGCTCAGGGCATCGAAGTTCTTGCCGAAGTGGCGCGGAAAATGGAAGGCCTGGGCGACGCAGGCCAGCACCTGCTGCTTGGTCGTCGCGTCCGCGCAATAGGCGTACAGGAAATGCTGACCAAGGCGAGCGGCCTCGGCCTGCAGATCAGGCACGCGGAATGCCCGAATCGACTGGACCACATTGGGCGGCACGGTCTTGAAAAGGCTCATGTCTTCCTCGGCGCGGGCAATGAGCTCGACTGGTTGGCCGGGTAGGTTGATACGCATGAAATTACTCTTTGATGCGCTTGAAGGTCGCATAGTGGTCGTCGGTGTAGTAGTACTCCCCCGAGGTTCTCGGATCTCCGCCGGAAACGATGCGACGTGCGCCGCGATGACGCACCCCCGGCGTCTTCACCGTGAATTCGTGATAATACCCGCGCTTTTGCTTCGGCAAAACCCCTTCGAAATTGCGAAATACCCTACCGTCCTTTTCGTAGGGAAATGGTCCTCCGCGCTTGATCAGAGCCAGAGTGTGCCGTGCCTCGCGGGGAAGCGCCTCAACCGGAACTTCGGGCAGTCCGCTGGCATCGCGGGCAAATCCCTCCAGCGGAAGCAGCAGGGTGAAGAACAGCAGCAGAAGTGCCGACAGGTGGCGAGCGGCGGGCGAGAACAAGCGCACAACCATTGCCTACTTATTAATAAGTATTGATCTCGCTAGGGTAGTTGCTTGCTGTGCCGCAATCAAGCGTCGGCGTTCGTCGTTGGATACCTGCGGTAAGCGTGATCCATTACAAACTGTTTCAAGAATTACGCATCAACACTCCTCTTCTCTGGCGCGCCAAACCTGGCTGACGTTTAATGTAGGCAGCCACAAGGAGGTCGCCATGTTCATTGCCCATCGCCCCACTACCGTTTTACTGTGCAAGGCAGTTCTGCTGGCCGCCCTGCTGCCATCCGTCGCTCACGCCGGCGACGTGAACTGGTCGATCACGGTCGGCTCGACCGGTCACAGGTATGCGCCGCCACCGGTTGTCTACGTCCAGCCCCCGCCGGTCCATGTCCAGCCCCCGCCGGTATATGTCGCGCCGCACAGCTTTCACCATCCCCGCCCGGTGTACGTCCCGCCGCAAGCTGTTTACGTTCAGCCCGGCATCGTGGTCCACTCAGCAACGCCGCGCTTCGGTGACGGCCCGCCACCGCATGTTCATCGCGGTCATCGGGGCGGACATCACCAACAACATCACCGACACTATCCCCGCCGCTGATCAACTGGGACGCTCGGCCAGAATGGCCGGCACGCGCGCTGTCTTACTGGCGCCGCCGACGCTGAAAAATGCTTCGACATCGTCGCGTCTTGCCAAGGCATCGGCCCGCCCGAGGGCGAGCAGTTCACGCGTATAACTCGATTCGAATAACAGATAGGATGCCAGCGCCGAGCCCCCGCTTTCGGTACCGCCGATGGCCCCCAGCAGCATTTTGATCGGCGGAGGCAGGCTCTGTACGTGGCGCCCCGCCATTTCGTCCAGACGCTCCGACGGGGAGATGATCAGCATGTCAATCGGCCGCAGCGGCGAAAGCCTGCGCTGCTCTTCGCTCATGAACGACAAGGTATCGTTGATCCGCTGCATGCGTTCGACGTCGACTGCCAGACTGTCGAGAAAAATGCTGGACAACGCGTGGCCGCCGATCTGCGCCAGGCTGGGATAGGCTGGGCGCTCCGGCACCTCCTGTCTCTGATCGTTCATGCGTCCCGCACCGATCACCAGAATCTTTTCCGCTCCCAGGTGGATGGCGGGTGAAATCGGCGCCAGTTGGCGCATTGCCCCATCGCCGAAGTACTCGCAGCGTCCGTGATAATAGATCGGCGTGGCGGGGAAGATGAAAGGGAGGCCGGCCGAGGCGAGCAGGTGCTCGACGCCGATCTGTCCCCTCCATGCTAGGCGCTGGGAGCGCACCCACGGCTGGATTTCAGCTTCGGTCTGGAAGAAGGTGACATGCCGCCCGCGCGTATAAGAGGAAGCCGTCACCGCCAGCGCGTGCAAGGCACCTTCGGCCAGTACCGCATCCAGACGTCGCAGGTCCAGGAGCCTATGCAGGAGCGTGACCAAGGGGGTGTTGTCCAGCAGCGAATTCGGCGGACTGGAGATCCAGCGCCGCAGCAGCCAGCCGAAGGACAGCAGCGATAGCCAGCGCGCGCCCGTGCGCAGCATGCCGAGCGAATCGGCGCGATAAACCTGGCCGACGGTAATGCCTTCCCACACACTTTCGACCAGGTCGAGACCAGTGTCGAAGGCGTCGGCATGGCAGGCCAGCGCCGCCGCATTGATGGCTCCAGCCGAAGTGCCGCAGATGATGTGGTAGGGATTGCGACCGCGCAGCCATCCCGCCTCGGTCAGGATGTGCGCGATCCCACGCAGCACGCCCACCTGATAGGCGGCGCGCGCCCCACCGCCGGTCAGCACAAGCCCGGTTTTTTTTCCGTCCCCCATGGGGCGGACTATAACCACATCGTTGATTCATAACAACAATGCCGGACACGCAGGCCCGGCATGTTGCGTAACTTGCCGCGCTTGACGCCCTTATTTCGGCTGCATGCGAATCGCGCCATCGAGGCGAATGGTTTCGCCGTTGAGCATCACATTCTCGACGATGGTCTTGACCAGATGCGCGTACTCGGCCGGCTTGCCCAGACGCGGCGGGAACGGAACCATTTTGCCCAGCGCCTCCTGCACTTCCTGCGGCATGCCGAGCAACATCGGCGTCTCGAAAATGCCCGGGGCGATGGTCATGACGCGAATACCGCTGCGCGACAGGTCGCGCGCCATCGGCAGCGTGAGGCCGACTACGCCCGCCTTCGAGGCGCCATAAGCGGCCTGACCAATCTGGCCGTCATAGGCCGCGACCGACGCGGTATTGACAATCACCCCGCGCTCGGCGAATTCGTTGGCTTCGGTCTTGCTCATCGCATCGGCTGCCAGACGCGACATGTTGAAGGTGCCGACCAGGTTAATGTTCACGACGCGCTGGAACACCTCCAGCGGATGTGGGCCATCCTTGCCGACCGTCTTTACTGCAGGCGCGACGCCGGCGCAATTGATGAGGCCGCGCAACGTGCCCAGCGCCACGGCGGCAT
>JAEZHR010000176.1 GCA_023416415.1 Pseudomonadota bacterium | reverse complement strand
GTTCCTGGTCGCGCTCGGTGTGTTCTTTCCGGTCTACCTCAACACCTTCCATGGCATTCGCAGCGTCGACCCGGCACTCGTGGAAATGGGCCGCGCCTATGGCTTGAGCCGCGGGCGACTGTTCATTGACGTGATCCTGCCGGGCGCCTTGCCATCCATCCTCGTCGGCGTGCGCTTTGCGCTGGGATGGATGTGGCTCACGCTGATCGTGGCCGAAACGATCGCCGCCAGCAACGGCATCGGCTACATGGCCATGAACGCGCGCGAGTTTTTACAGACCGATGTTGTGGTGCTGGCGATCGTGCTCTACGCGATCCTCGGCAAGCTGGCGGATTCGGCGGCGCGTCTGCTGGAACGACGCATGCTGCGCTGGAATGCTGCATACGCGGCCTAGAAGGATCAAAGGAAAAACAACGATGAAAGTGATTGAAAACAGTGAAGGCATTCGGGTCGTGGAGCAGGGCGTCACGCCTCTGCTCACCGGCGCCGAGATCCACGTCAAGAACCTCGGCAAGTCCTACGGCGAACGCAACGTGCTGTGCGGCATTGATCTGCACATCGAATCCGGCGCTTTCGTCGCCGTGGTGGGACGCAGCGGGTGCGGCAAGAGCACCTTGCTGCGGCTGCTGGCCGGGCTGGAGGCGCCCGGCGAAGGGACGATCACCATTGCCGACCAGAGTCTGGAGGAGGGCGGGCGCGCATTGCGACTGATGTTCCAGGACGCGCGCCTGCTGCCCTGGAAGACAGTGATCGACAACGTGGCGCTCGGACTGGGGAATCCGAAATCCGCACGCCTGCAGGCACTGGAAGCGCTCGATCAGGTGGGGCTCGCAGAGCGTGCCGACGAATGGCCGCAGCGTCTTTCGGGCGGTCAGAGGCAACGCGTGGCGCTGGCTCGTGCACTGGTGCACCGCCCGCGGCTGCTTCTGCTGGACGAGCCGCTCGGCGCACTCGATGCGCTCACGCGCATCGAAATGCACGCCCTGATCGAGCGGCTGTGGCGCGAGGTCGGCTTCACCGCCTTGCTGGTCACGCACGACGTGTCCGAAGCCATTGCGCTGGCCGATCGCATCCTGCTGATCGAAGAGGGCCGGCTCGCGCTCGATCAGCGCGTCAACTTGCCGCATCCGCGCGAGCGCGGCAGCGCCGCGTTCGCCGCACTCGAAGATGGAATCCTGCGGCGCATTCTTCAGCATCCTCCCATCGAGCATGTACAGGCCCAGCCGTTCAGGCGCTGGCGATGGGCAGCATGACTGACGGAGTCAATGAAGGCAAGCTGCAGGCTGGGCATTCGACAAGATGAGAAAGATTTCAAGCCAGCCAATAACCCTGTCTTGGAAATCCGAAATCTCGGGATGAAGTCAAAATGCACCGGACCAATATCTCAGAATGCAGGCAGGTCAGCATCGTCAGATGCATATGAAAGGAACTTTTCACCCCGCCATCATTACCTAACAACAAAAGATCTGCGCCATGCACCATCCTTCAAACCCTCAATAGATTCATCTCGATGACTTGAAAAAACACCGCCATGGGTATAAACCTTCCGCCACAGATTCCGCCGCAGATTCCGCCGCAAGCCATGCGGAATTCACGGACCGGCCAATCGGGAAGTGAGCAAAATGCCATGCTGTCGACTGCACCAACGCATCAGGCAATGTCTAAGTTCGCGTACCTGAATGAGTGTGCAAGCTACTTCTACAAATACGCCGGGCATTTTTGGAACTATCACGCCAATATTGGAAAATTCATTGCCGTTGCCAACAGCGAAAATCGTGCACGGGAAAGGGCACAAGGGCTAGAAGAAAAGCCCGACATCGTTCATTGCAGGACGGATGAGGATCTGCATCAAATACTATCGAAGAAAGCCAATAATGGCCCGGAGCATACGATCGCGGTATTTCGGGTGAGGGGGAATCACAATCAGGCGGTCAGCATACTGAAAATGCCCGAACCGGATGCGGGCATCTCTTGCGTAGTAATTGATAGTTGCGAATTCTCACCGCCTGACAGCGGGGAAACATGGCACTGGTTTGACAAGGCTGTTTTGGAAAATGCGTGCAACAAGTGGGCGAAAGTCCTTCAGAACTACCCAAAAAGCCAAGTCATTGTCCTGGCGTTGGGAACCCAAGGGGATGCCTCGTCATGTGGCGAATATGCTGTTTCGGGTGCGAAAAAACTTCAGGATTTTCGCTCGGACATGCAGGCAGTTCATCTCGCGCACTACCAAGGAAGACTGGATGCGCCTCGCTATCTTTGGGGCACGAATAAAGTGCACTTGACTGAGGATGCTGGATTTCTCGCAAAGCAGAACAAGCGCCTTCTTGCGAAATTGTTCGTCCATGAGAGTTCGCGTGAACGCCTGCAGAAGCTGTCGAACAGATATGGTTTGGAAGGCATCGACTTGAGGGAGGGGGGCAAAGCGGATCCATCCCAACCCTACGATTTGCTGGGAAGATTCGACGAACAGAAGGGTGTGTCCATTTACAGGAAACGGGACAAGTGGTTGAGCGAGATTCACGGGCACAACACCGCACCGGAAGATTCTCCCCCGAAATAGCAGCGCACGCACATCAATGCCATACCCCAGCATCCAGGGTGCATCGCAAGCGCCCGTCTTGAACCGGTGCAGACGGCGACTGGCGGGTTCCTTCCGCGCTTCTTCCCTCCGTACGTCTGTTCAACGCACGGCCTTTTGCAATCACTGTCAATGCGCCACGGATCAGTCGGAGGAGAGAGTTGGGATCCCCACCTCTCTTCCTGTCATTCATGAAAGCGGTTCGACATTCAGTGCATTTCTGCTCGAAATAGAATAAATGTCACCGCCAAGACGGATCCTCAGCCCGGCTCTCCCGGGTGGATGCCGAGATTGAAGCGCGTGAGATGACGCAGGCGTGACAGCGCGCTGCCGCGCCCCTTGATGGCATCGCGCGTGCGCTCGTCGATGGCACCGAGAGGAAAGTCTTCCTGCACCGCCTGGAGATTGGTCAGCAACACCCGCCCATCCGGCCACGCGCCGTATCCGGACTCCGCATTGATGTGACCGGCTGCACCGGCGTCGATCAGGCGACTGCCCCATTGCTCTGCAAGCATGGCGGCCTTGGGAAATGGCAGCCAGGGATCGTCGCGACTGGCGACCAGCAGACTGGGGGATGTAAGCGGGCGCGCGGGCAGGGCGCCGGTCACGCTGGCCAGTGCGGGTTTCAGTTCACGCGGGCCGAGCAGGGAGAACCGTTCCGGATCGGCCGGCGCGACCAGCAGCAATCCGGCCACTTTCCCCGGCCGGTCGGAGGCCGCCACCACGCTGGCCAGGCAACCGAAGCTGTGCGCCACGACCCAGACCGCACCGGCAGCCACGTCGATCTCGCGCCTGACTTCCTCGGCCCAGCGCGCCAGCACCGGCTGTTCCCAGTCGATGCCGCTCACGCGCCGTGCATGCGGCAGTTCTCCCTCCATCCATGACTGCCAGTGTCCCGGACCACTGCCGTGAAAGCCTGGGACGATCAGGACTGTGTGATGCATGCGTGGCGCTCCCGATTTCCGCTACAAGGTGGCGATCGAGACCTCGGTGGACTTCACCAGTGCCACCACTTCGACACCGGGTTTGAGCCCAAGCTCATCGACGGAGCGCGTCGTGATGACCGAGGTAACGATGCCGGCGGGCGTGTCGACGTCGATCTCGCTGACCACGTCGCCGCGCACGATTTCACGGATCTTGCCGCGGAACTGGTTGCGTACGTTGATTGCCTGGATGCTCATGGTTTTCCCCTTATTTCGCGTAGATCTTGTCGAAGGTGCCGCCGTCCTCGAAGTGCTTGAGCTGGGCCTTCTGCCAGCCACCGAAGGCGTCGTCGATCGTGAACAGATTCACCTTCGGGAAGCGCGCCACGTCCTTAGGATCAGCCAGTTCCGGCTTGATCGGACGGTAGTAGTGTTTTGCGGCAATCTTTTGACCAGCCGACGAGTACAGGTATTCCAGGTAAGCCTGTGCGAGCTTGGTCGTGCCTTTTTTCTGCGCCACGCCATCCACCACGGTCACTGGCGGCTCGGCCAGGATGGACACGGACGGCACGACAATTTCGAACTTGTCCGGACCGAGCTCGTTGATCGACAGGAAGGCTTCGTTTTCCCATGCCAGCAGCACGTCGCCGATGCCGCGTTGTACAAAGGTGTTGGTCGAGCCACGTGCGCCGGAGTCGAGCACCGGAACACGCTTGAACAGCGAGCGGACAAACTCGTAGGCCTTTTCGTCATTGCCCCCCGGTTGACGCAGCGCATAGCCCCAGGCGGCGAGGTAGTTCCAGCGGGCACCGCCGGAGGTCTTCGGGTTCGGCGTAATGACCGACACGTCGTTGCGCACAAGGTCGTTCCAGTCCTTGATTCCTTTCGGATTGCCCTTGCGCACCAGGAAGACGATCGTGGATGTGTACGGAGAACTGTTGTGCGGCAGGCGGGTCTGCCAGTTCTTTGGAATCTTGCCGGTCTGTTCGGCGATCGCGTCAATGTCATAGGCGAGGGCGAGCGTCACCACGTCGGCATCCAGTCCGTCGATCACGGCACGTGCCTGCTTGCCGGCGCCGCCATGAGACTGGCGAATCGTAACGGTTTCACCGGTCTTGCTCTTCCAGTACTTGACGAACTCGGCGTTGTAGTCCTGATAGAGCTCCCGGGTGGGGTCGTAGGAAACGTTCAGAAGTGTGGTCTGCGCAAAGGATGGGCTCACGAGGCCGACCGCAAGTGCCGCGACCAGCAGGGAGCGGCGAAACAGGTTTGCTGCCATGGTGTATTTCCTCGTCGGATTTGAAATGAAGTGGGAAAGAGTCTACTTTTCACTTCTGCAAATCCGAACGAAGAAAATCTGCATTGCTTATCAATTCCGTCGCTATCCGGCGCATCCGGACAGACCGGATCAGGCACTCCTCAACTGTGCATGCATGCCGTTGCACGTGGCCGGAACGAGGACGACTGAGGACGGCTGATTGCGTACAAGGAACGGAATCGGGCATTCTTGCTAGCATTCGTTCACTTGCGCGCGCCGAAACGAGGCCTCGAAAACGTTTCCGGTTTCGCCGGCTTTTCGAGAGTACAGGCCCGAACGCCAGTGCAATTGCTTGTTCCCGACCAATAGGCATCCGCCATAGCCTGCTGCAATTCATCAGACTGCCATTGATATCCATGCTTGCACGATTTCGCCAGTTGCCGCTGACGCTCCGCTTGCCGCTCGTGGTTGCCGTCATGATCTTTGTGACTGCCATCGGAACGACGCAAACCGCGCTCAATACGGTGGCGCGCCAGTTTGAGTCCCAGATGGGGCGCATCGGACAGGTCTACCTGGATGGCGTATCCGCTGCATTGTTGCCGGTCCTGCAGGAGGCGGACCGTCAAGCAATGACTAGAGTGCTTGAGCAGGCACTCCAGGTATCGGCCGGCGTGGAAGACCGGCGATTGGTACTGCTGAACAAAACAGGAGACGCCATCGCAGAGGCGCAACGGGAGCATCTACCGCCAATCGAACTGCCCGAGCTTGGGAGCGCGGCGTCGGGCGCGCGGATGGACAATGACGGCGAGACGGTTTGGGTATGGCGGACACTGGAAGGTGCTCACCGAATCATTGCCAATCTGGACGCTACTGCGTTCAGCACAGAGATGATGCAAATGCGCGGCTCACTGCTCGTGATCGATATTCTGGTCAGCGCCGCCTGCGCCTTGCTGGGATTCCTCGTCGCGCGGCAGATTCAGCGTCCGATCGCACTCATCGCCCATCATTTGCAGACAAGGGCAGGGCAGCCGGCAGCGCCCTTGCCGCAGGAAATGATGGCCGTGAGCGACCCGGATACGGTTCGACTGATAGGGGCCGTGAACGAGATGGCCGCCCATACGCAGGACCGCGAGGCCATGCTGACGCGCATGGCAGAGCAGGAGCGCGAAGCCGTTCTGGGGCGGCTGGCTGCGACCCTGGCGCATGAGGTTCGCAACCCGCTTGGTGGAATGGACGCCGCGATACAGACGCTTCGAAAGTTCGGGGATCGCCCGGAAGTCCGGCAAGACGCGCTGGAGTTCATGGAGCGTGGGGTACACGCACTTAGGGGTGTCGTCGATGCCACGTTGCAGACGCATCGACCGCACGAATCCGAGCGTCCGCTTCGCCTGCAGGATCTCCACGATGTACATCGGCTGACCGCTGCTGATGCGCAGCGGCGCGGCGTGCAGGTTCGCGTGGAGATCGCACCAGGGCTTCCTGCCGAGGTATCCGTCAGTGCAACCGAAGTGCGACAGATTCTGCTGAACCTGCTGCTCAACGCCGTGCGCGCGACAGCCCCAGGCGGATGGGTGATACTGCGTGCCAGCGAACGAACACAGGCGCTTGTGCTCGAAGTGATCGACCAGGGGCCCGGCATGGCTGAGGAAATCGCCGAGAGTCTGGTGCATGGCGAAGTCAGTCCGAGCCAGGCCGGCCTCGGTGTTGCCGTGATCGTGCGGCTTGTGCAGCAGTTGCACGGCCAAGTGGCAGTGGAGGCGCGTTCTCAAGGGGGCACACACATCACATTGACCCTGCCGCTGGAGAAAGCGAGCGAAATGACATGAACACAGTCTTGCTGATAGAAGATGACCAGGTCCTTGGCGGCGCCGTTTCACAGCGCCTGCGCCTCGAAGGCTTCCCGGTTCGATGGGCCAAGTCCTGTGACCAGGCCATGCAGTTCCTGCGACAGCAGCGGCCCGCTTTCGTGCTGGCCGATATCCGCCTTCCCGACGGCTCCGGGGAAGACCTGTACCGGCAGGCCCTGCCGCATCTTGGCGACACGCCGATCGTGTTTGCCACCGCATTTGCCGACATCGAGCAGGCGGTGCGCCTGGTGCGCGCCGGCGCGGATGACTACCTGACCAAGCCGTACGACGTCGATCTGCTCGTCTCCCGCTTGCACGCCCTGATGGGTGAACTGGAAGCCGGCACATCCGAGTCTTCCGATACGCGGGTTCGCTTTGGGCAGTCTCCAGCGACCGAAGGACTTGCGCGCGACTTGTGCAAGGTCGCCACGCGCGACCTTCCGGTCCTGCTGCGCGGCGAGACCGGCGTAGGCAAGGAGGTTGCGGCGCGCTTCCTGCATGCCCACTCGACGCACGCCGACGCCCCCTTCGTCGCCGTCAACTGCGGCGGCATACCGCGCGAACTGATGGAAAGCCAGTTCTGCGGACATGAGAAGGGGGCGTTCACCGGCGCGGTCTCCGTCCACGCCGGTTACTTCGAAGAAGCCGGCGACGGCACACTCTTCCTCGATGAAATCGGCGAGCTGGACATGCGGCTGCAGACCGCGCTGCTGCGCGTGCTGCAGGATGGCGTGTTCCGTCGCCTCGGAGCCCGCCAGGAACAGCGATTCAGGGGCCGCATCGTCGCTGCAACTAATGCCGACCTTGCCAGTCGCATTGCCCAGGGCACCTTCCGGGAAGATCTGTACTACCGGCTTGCCGTGGTCGAATTCACGATCCCGCCTTTGCGGGAGCGGCCGGCAGAAGTCATTGAGCTGGCGGAGTATTTCACCCGGGAAGCGGCGGCGCGCAACGGGCTTCCGGATTTGCGGCTGCATCCGGACACGCATGAGCTTTTGCAATCGTATCCATGGCCGGGCAACGTGCGCGAGCTGCGCAATCGCATCGAGCGGGCGGCAGCCCTGAGCGAAGATGACGTGCTGAGCGTCGATGACCTGTTTCCGGAAAGCCGTCTGGACGCCGACCTTCCGACGACACTGGCCGACGTGCGCGAGCAGGCCGAACTGGACCAGATCGAACGCGCCCTGGAGCTTTCCGGCGGCAAGGTTTCCGAAGCTGCCAAGCGCCTTGGTGTCTCGCGCACGACCTTGTGGAAGCGCCGGCGCAAACTGGCCGGTTCGTAGCCAAGCCGTAACAAACCACGCCGAATCCTTTCGCCGCACGGCAAATGCCGATGACGTTCAGCCTTCTTGACGACGTGATGGCCGGTGTTCGCGAACGTGAACACGAACGGCATGCCTTAACGCGCAAGTCCTTGATTTGCAAATGAGCGCAAGGTGGCATGCCATTTGCCAAAGGCAAGTCTCGAGGGAGGCTTGTCATCGTGCTGCTTACAATCATCGTTTTGTTAGCTCTCGGCGCCGCGTTCATCGTGGCGCCGCTTGCCCGCCTTGCAGGCGCGGGCTGGATTGCGCTGCTGCCGGCCGTACTGTTTGCGATCTTCGCCTCGTTCCTGCCAGAAGTGACCGCCGGCGGCGTGGTGCTGGAGCGGCACGACTGGATACCCAGCCTCGGCGTCTCGCTGTCGTTGCGGCTCGACGGGCTCTCGCTGCTGTTCGCGCTGCTCATCACCGGCATCGGAACCGTCATCTTTCTTTACGCAGCCAGCTATCTGCACGAAAGCCCAAGACTGCCGCGCTTCTTTGCCTTTCTGACTCTTTTCACGGGAGCGATGCTGGGCACGGTTCTCGCCGATGACCTGATCGTGCTGCTGGTGTTCTGGGAGCTGACCAGCCTTGCCTCCTTCCTGCTGATTGGTTACGACGCCGAGAACCCCAGATCGCGCCGAGCCGCGCAGCAGGGACTCCTCGTCACGGCAGCCGGCGGGCTCGCATTGCTCGCCGGTGCGATCCTGCTCGGGCGCGCTGCGGGATCGATGAGCATCGGTACCATCGTGGCTCAGGCCGGCCTGCTGCAATCGCATCCAGGGCTGCCCGCCATCATCCTGCTGGTCGCTATCGGCGCATTCTCCAAATCCGCACAGGCGCCCCTGCATGCATGGCTTGCAAACGCGATGGCTGCGCCCACTCCGGTTTCGGCCTTCCTGCATTCGGCCACCATGGTCAAGCTGGGCGTCTATCTGCTGGCCCGGCTGAATCCGGCGTTGGGAGAGCATCCGCTCTGGAGCGGCCTGCTCCTGTCGGTCGGGTTGATCACGATGCTTACCGGCACCTTGCTGGCCCTGCGCGTGCGCGACCTCAAGCAGCTGCTTGCCTATTCCACCGTGGTTTCGCTCGGCACACTTGTCGCCCTGATCGGCATGCCCCATCCGCAAGCGGCCACTGCGGTCGTGACATTCCTGCTTGCACATGCGCTCTACAAAGCAGCCCTGTTC
>JAEZHR010000344.1 GCA_023416415.1 Pseudomonadota bacterium | reverse complement strand
TTGATGCCGGCACCGACGTAGGGGCTGAACTTCGATTCGGGCGTGAAGTGATATTGCAAGGTCAGCGTCGGCGGCAGGTGCTTGAACGAACCGATGTTGGCACCATCCAGATACACCTTGTGCTTCTGCGGATAGGTCAGGATCAGCTCGGCCGCGAGATTCGGGGTGAAGAAGTAGGAAATGTCCACTTCCGGAATCGTCTTGTTGCTGACCGTGAGCCGGTCGGCTGCGCCGACGCCGCCCACCGGATCGGACTTGTTGGCGGTGTCGATGTGCACGGCACGCAGGCGTACCTGCCACGGACTTTGTTCGGCCATGGCCTGACCGGCGATGCCGGCGGCGACGAGAGCGAGCAGAACTGCAGATGTCTTCATTGCTTTTCCCTTGATTGAGACATGAGTGAATGGCTGGATCGACTCTATGGTTTCCCTTCGGCAACTTGGTTGATGTCGATCAAAGTGTTCCGGCTCGCCCCCGTCCGGCTTGCCAAGTCTTGATCCCGGACAGTTTTGGGCCGCATCCGGGCCTCCCTGCCCCGCATCGGCTATCCTTGCACTCTTGATTTCCTCCTGTGCGAATTTCCTCGACATTCATCACCAATGGCTCAGTACGTCTACACAATGAACCGCGTGGGCAAGATCGTTCCGCCCAAACGTCAGATCCTCAAGGACATCTCGCTCTCTTTCTTCCCCGGTGCCAAGATCGGCGTGCTCGGCCTGAACGGCTCGGGCAAGTCGACCCTGCTGAAGATCATGGCCGGCGTCGACAAAGACATCGAAGGTGAAGCCATTCCGATGCCCGGCCTGAACATCGGCTACCTGCCGCAGGAACCGCTGCTCGACCCCGAACAGACGGTGCGTCAGGCGGTGGAATCCGGCCTCGGTGAAGTGGCGCAAGCCCAGGCCAAGCTGGACGCGGTATACGCGGCTTACGCGGAGCCGGATGCCGACTTTGATGCGCTCGCGGCCGAACAGGCGCGCCTGGAAGCCATCCTGGCCACCGCCGGCGGTGGCAACCTGGATCAGCAGCTGGAAATCGCGGCCGATGCGCTGCGCCTGCCGCCCTGGGATGCCAAGGTCGGCGTGCTCTCCGGCGGCGAGAAGCGCCGCGTGGCGCTGTGCCGGCTGCTGCTGTCCAAACCCGACATGCTGCTGCTGGATGAACCCACCAACCACCTCGACGCCGAATAGGTCGAATGGCTGGAGCAGTTCCTGCAGCGCTTCCCCGGCACGGTGGTGGCGATCACCCACGATCGCTACTTCCTCGACAACGCCGCCGAATGGATTCTTGAACTCGACCGCGGCCACGGCATTCCGTGGAAAGGCAATTACAGTTCCTGGCTGGAGCAGAAGGAAGCGCGCCTGAAGCAGGAAGAAGCACAGGAATCGGCGCGCCAGAAAACCATCCAGAAGGAACTGGAGTGGGTGCGCCAGAACCCCAAGGGCCGACAGGCCAAGAGCAAGGCGCGTCTGGCCCGCTTCAACGAGCTGTCCGAACACGACTACCAAAAGCGCAACGAGACCCAGGAAATCTTCATCCCGGTCGCCGAGCGCCTGGGCAATGAAGTCATCGAGTTCAAGAACGTTTCCAAGTCCTACGGCGACCGCCTGCTGATCGACGATCTCTCGTTCAAGATCCCGGCGGGCGCCATCGTCGGCATCATCGGTCCGAACGGCGCCGGCAAATCGACGCTGTTTCGCATGATCGCCGGCAAGGAGCAGCCGGACAGCGGCGAGATCGTGAAGGGTCCGACCGTCAAGCTGTCGCTCGTCGACCAGTCGCGCGAGGATCTGGAGAACAAGAAGACCGTGTGGGAAGACGTGTCCAATGGCGCGGACATTCTCACAGTCGGCCGCTTCGAGATGCCTTCGCGCGCCTATCTGGGGCGCTTCAATTTCAAGGGTGCGGACCAGCAGAAGATCGTCGGCAATCTCTCCGGCGGCGAGCGCGGCCGCCTGCATCTGGCCAAGACGCTGCTGATGGGCGGCAACGTACTGCTGCTGGACGAACCCTCGAACGACCTCGACGTCGAAACTCTGCGTGCGCTGGAAGACGCGCTGCTGGAATTTGCCGGCAGCGTGATGGTGATCTCGCACGATCGCTGGTTCCTCGATCGCATCGCCACCCACATCCTCGCCTTCGAGGGTGATTCGCAGGTCAGTTTCTTCAACGGCAACTATCGCGAGTACGAGGAAGACAAGAAGAAGCGCCTGGGCGAAGAAGGCGCCAAGCCCAAGCGCGTGCGCTACAAGCCGGTCTCGCGCTGATCGTCACGCCACTCAAAGAAAAGGGAGAAGCCATCATGGCTTCTCCCTTTTTTCGTTCGCCGCTCAACGGCTTGCTTCGTCGCTCCATCGGCGTGACGCCTATACCAATAGATCGATCTGCTGCACGGTGCCGGCCCGGCCGTCTTCGGACAGGTACACCCCACTGGTACGCACCGTGCCCAGGCCCTCGTTGCGGGCATCATTGAGGGCAAACGGCGTGGCCGTGCGCCCGAGGTAAATGGCGCCGACGCCTTTCTCCCTCAACGTGGCGAGCGCGTCGCGGCTCTCGCTGCCTTGCATCCACACGCGCAGCTCATCGAAGATCGGATCGTTTTCATCGATCCAGCCGTTGCCGTCGCTATCGTACTGCGCCAGGTCGGCAAAGCCATCTCCGCTGATCGGGCCGAAGAGTTCCTTGCCGGAGTCGACCTGGCCGTTGCCGTTCAGGTCCAGCGCAAGATATCCACGATTTCCGGCCAAAAGCGGCACGTCTTCCTTGCGGCCGTCGCCGTCAAGATCGAAACGGACGCGCACATTGTGCAACTGAGCGGCACTGCCATCGAAATTCAGTACCAGCGGGTCCTTGCTCGTGCGCACCGCATTGCCAAGCAACACCGTTTCTTCGCGGGCTTCGCGATAACTGCGCGTCATCGTCAGCGAGAGTGCGAAGCTGATTTCCTTGCCGTCCGCGGTTCGAATGATGCCGCTGGCGGCGAAGGCCGAAGTTTCTGCTTCCTCATGCACCTCCCGGCGGGAGTACTCCGCGCCGAACGCCGCAGGTGCATCGCGTTGCAGCGCTTCATCCGCGGTCGGCGGCGCCTCCAGGTCGGCCATCCTGATGGTCTTGATCGGCGCGCCGGTCAGCATTTCGATCATCAGCTTCACGAACCGCATTCGCGGGTCCATGGTGAGCAGCTCGTCCTCCGCGTCGACCACGCCGGCAGCGGGGGACTGCGTGGACAGGTCTGCCTGGGCCGCCTGACGGCCGGCGTCGGAGATGGTCACCGGCGGGTCCGTCGGCGCACTGCCGCCGGCATCGGGAGGCGGCCCGGCCCATGCGCGCAAGGTTTCCACCACCTCGGTACGCGAACTGGACTGGTGCGAGGCAGTCAGGTTGATCTGCCCGGAATCGATTTTCATGGCACGTCCCCGTGGATAGCCTGTAAGGAATATCGGGAAACCTGCCTGAAACTTTAGCGGCCCAGCCGGAAGAATCTGTACGCGGCGCGTTGTATCGCCACATCCCGGATCGCACTTCGGTCTGGCCCGGCTTTCGCCGCCTCAGCGCCGCAAACCGAAATCGTGCTCCAGCACGATCCGGGTTGACGCGATCAGCGGGCTCAAGCCGAGAATCAGCTGTGTCAGCAGATCGGGCTCCAGCCGCCAGATGCGACCGACCGGCGACGCAGCGCCAGTGGCCGCCACGATCAAGGGCGCGACCCACTCGGCTTCCGGCGTCACATCGAGCAGGACTTCGCCTTCGGGCGAGGTGTGCAGGTAGATTTCCCCGCCGTGGTCGAGATGAAAGCAGATGCCCTGCCCCTTGGGGTTCGCCATCGGAGCGGTCTTCCCCACAGTGCGCTGGAGATCGCGGTTGTAGTTGTCGATCCAGGCTTCGACATCGAAGACGGTGTGCAGCCCGATCCATGGGCGCAGCGAAGGTTGATCAGGTTGGTCGGAATGCAAGACTGACATCGTGGTGTTGCCCTTGTGAGATGGCCGGTACGTTACGCGAGTTACCCAGCCTTTGCCAGTGGATTACAAGTCTCACGCCTTGGTAACAATTCCGTCCTTGCAAGTTGCCAGACCTGCATTGCCGCAGGGAATGCACGGATGCTCCAATCGGCGCTCCTGTGACTTTCCCTGTTCCGGCGGCGTGTTCCGCCCGGCTGCAACCCTGATGGCTTACCTGTCTCCCGTGCGCCATGCCGTACGCCGCCCTTCCCTTGCCTCGCTGTTCTCGCTTACCTCGCTGGCCGCGCTGCTGGCCCTGCTTTCCGGCTGCGGAGGCGGCTCCTCCCATGACGGCAGTACCACCACCGATTTGCCGGCAACGCTGCTACCCGCCTTGCCTGCCATGCCGCCGGCAGCCGCGCCGATCCTGACCGATCCCGCAGGCGCGCTGCCGCTGCCCGTGCCTGGCAACGTCGCCAGCGGCAGCACGGTGGAACTCGAATGCGGCCGTCTCTACCAGGGGACGCTGGACCTCAAGGGCAAGTCCGACGTGACGGTGCGTACGGCAGGCGATTGCGGTCCCGCCGTGCTGAGCCCGGGGCAGGCGCTTGCCGGCTGGGCGCGTCATGAAGGCGACATCTATTCGGCGCCGGTCGCCTTCGCCGTCGGCCAGGTCATCGTCGATGGCGTTCCGCTGGAACTGGCCCACTGGCCCAACCGGCCGCAGACCTGGGCGCGCACTGACTCATCCAACGCGAGCAGTCTGAGCTACCCGATGCCCAACGGCGATCTCGCCGGCGCAAACCTGGTGTTCAAGCCGCACGCCTGGGCGATCGAGGCGCGCCGCATTACCGGCTATGCGAACAACACGATGTCGCTCGCGGCCACCGGCAACATCAACTTCGACGGCTACGCGCTGGGCGGAGCGGTCGATTTCTACGTCGAAGGCAAGTTCTGGATGCTCGATGCGCCGGGCGAATGGGTCGTGCGCGACGGACGGCTCTATGTGTGGGCACCGGACGGGCAATCGCCGGAAGGGCGCGTGTGGGTCTCGCCCGAGCGGGACGGAGTCGATGCCTCGAATTCGCAGCGCGTGACGCTGGAGAACATCGGCATCCACGGCGCGGCCAACGGCGTCAATGCGCAGAACGCCACGCACCTGAAGGCAAGCGGGATCAGCATCGTCAATGCCTCGGCCAACGGCATCCTCAATTCCGGCGGCAATGGACTCACGGTCGAGAACAGCGAAATCCGCAACGTGCGCCACGATGCCATCGCCATCAAGTGGGGCGGAGGTGCGGAAAGCATCCGCAACAACCGCATCGACGCATCCGGCAGCGTCGGCATGCCGACCAATGCGCATGCGGCGATCAACCTCGTCGCCAGCAGCGGCGCCAGCGTGCAAGGCAACCAGGTCACACGCACCGGTTACATCGGCATCCGCGCCTACCGCAATGCGACCGTCTCAGGCAATACCATCGATGGCGCCTGCCTGGTACTGACCGACTGTGGCGGCATCGCGCTCTCCGCACCCGACCGCTCGCCGCTGCACACACGCATCGAGGACAACGTCATCAGGAACGTGGGCGCCGACCAGCGCCTGGCCTGGGGCATTTATCTGAGCGACGGCAGCAATGCGGTGACGGTCAGCGGCAACACCGTCAGCGCCAGC
>JAEZHR010000333.1 GCA_023416415.1 Pseudomonadota bacterium | reverse complement strand
TGTCTCCGGTGCGCGTGGCGATCTTCGAGAGTCGGTTGCCCATGGTGCGTTTCGTTGGTTGCGGAAGTGGGCAGGATACGGCATATCCGCGCATGTCGTTGTTTCCGCCCTGTCATTCCGGTCGCAGCACGGGGAGTAGAATCGATACCCCGCAAGTCCGCCTGACTGACCCGAGTTTGCAAGATGCCCATCCGCCTGCCCCCGGTTCATGCCCTGTCCGCATTCGAAGCGTCCGCCCGTCTCGGCTCCTTCGCGCTGGCGGCCGACGAGCTTTGCATCACCCCTTCGGCGCTGTCGCATCGCATCCGCCTGCTTGAAGAGTTCGTGGGCGAGCGCCTGTTCGTGCGCGACGGCCGCAGCCTCAGGCTGTCCGAATTCGGCCACCGTTATCTGGAAGTGGTGCGCAGCGCCTTGCGCACCTTGTCGGATTTTCCGCTGCCGCATCGCAGTGCCGCGACCTTGCCGCGGGTCAAGCTGACGGCGCCGCCGACCTTTGCGCGCTGCCTGCTGATGCCGCGCCTGGCCGACTTCGCGGCGCGTCATCCGGAGATCTTGGTCGAAGTCTTCCTGTCCGTTCCGCTGTACGACCTCGCGCTGTCGGAAAGCGACCTGGAGGTGCGCTTCGGCGTCGGCAACTATCCAGACATGGTGATCGAGAAACTGTTCGAAGAGCCCAGCTTCGCGGTTGCCACGCCCGCGTATCTGGCCGGAATTGGTGGCCTGGAGCAAGCGGCCGACTTGAGGAAGGCCACCTTGCTGCGTTCCGCGCTCGAGCCATGGCAGCCGTGGTTCGAAGTGGCCGGACTGGACTGGCCGGAGCCGTCTACCGGGCTGCGTGTCGACGATCTCGGGCTGTTGCTGGAAGCCGTGCGTCACGGATACGGGATCGGACTTACGCGGGCGCATTTCGCGCAGGAGTACATCGATCGTGGTGAACTGGTGAAGGTCTTTCCCGACATTCAGCTCAAGACACCGCCGCACGCCTACTATGTCGCGTACGAGCAGCGAGCGCATGAGCGTCCGGAGGTGGCCGCTTTCCTCGACTGGCTGCGGACGGCATTCTTGAACGTCTGACGCGGGCTTGAAAATTTTTCGCGCGGCGCGGTCAAGCCTTTCATCCGGAGCGCACTCCCTTGCCGGCGCGTTTTCGCTACACTCTTCGTTACTTCTCGCGCAGCCTGCACCTTCTGACCCTGTTTGCCGCAAACGACTGCCTTACTTCATGAACGCTCCCGAATCCCCCGCATCCACGCCAGCCCGTCAGCGTGAAGTGGTGGCCGCCTTGCGCGCGGTCCTGCCCGAGCATTGCGTGCTGTTCAACGAAGAGGATACGCGGCCCTACGAATGTGATGGCCTGTCTGCCTATCGCCAGTTGCCGATGGTGGTCGTGCTGCCGCAAAACGAAGAGCAGGTGATCGCGGCGCTCAATGCCTGCCGCATGCAGAAGGCACCGATCGTCCCGCGCGGCGCGGGCACGGGACTCTCGGGCGGCGCCATGCCGATCGCCGACGGCGTCGTGCTTTCCACTGCCCGGCTCAACCGCATCCTCCAGCTTGACCCGCTGGCGCGTACCGCGGTCGTGCAACCGGGGGTGCGCAATCTGGCCATCTCGGAAGCAGCCGGCGCGCACGGCCTGTACTACGCGCCCGACCCGTCCTCGCAGATCGCCTGCACGATCGGCGGCAACGTGGCCGAGAACTCCGGCGGCGTGCATTGCCTGAAGTACGGGCTGACAGTACATAACGTGCTGCGTGTACGCATGGTCACAATCGAGGGCGAGGTGGTCGAGCTGGGCAGCGAAGCCCTCGATGCTCCCGGGCTCGACCTGCTGGCCGTGTTCATCGGTTCCGAAGGCATGCTCGGCGTGGTCACTGAAGTCACGGTCCGCCTGATCCCCAAGCCCCAGCAGGCGCGCGTGATCATGGCGTCCTTCGACGACGTGGTGAAAGGCGGTGACGCGGTGGCGAACGTGATCGCCGCCGGCATCATTCCGGCCGGGCTGGAGATGATGGACAAGACTTCCTCGCGCATGGTCGAGCCCTTCGTGAAGGCCGGCTACGACACCGAGGCCGAAGCCATCCTGCTGTGCGAATCGGATGGCATTCCGGAAGAAGTGGAAGACGAGATCGCGCGCATGTCGGAGGTGCTGCGCGCGTCCGGTGCGACCGCCATCGCCGTGTCGCGCGACGAATCCGAGCGCATGAAGTTCTGGTCCGGACGCAAGAATGCCTTTCCTGCGGCAGGGCGTATCTCGCCCGACTACTACTGCATGGACGGCACCATTCCGCGCAAGCGTTTGGCCGAGGTCTTGCTGCGCATCGCCGACATGGAAAAGAAGCACCGACTGCGCTGTGCCAACGTCTTTCATGCCGGCGACGGCAATCTCCATCCGCTGATCCTGTTCGATGCCAACCAGCCAGGCGAATTCGAGCGCGCCGAAGCGTTCGGCGCCGATATCCTGGAGCTGTGCGTCGAGGTCGGAGGCACCATTACCGGTGAGCACGGCGTCGGTATCGAGAAGATCAATTCCATGTGCGTGCAGTTCGGCGCCAGGGAGCTGGAAGCCTTTTTTGCCGTCAAGCGTGCCTTCGACACGGCCTTTCTGCTGAACCCGGACAAGGCCATCCCCACCCTGCATCGCTGTGCCGAGTACGGTCGGATGCGCGTGTCGGGCGGGCAGTTGAAGTTTCCTCACCTGCCGCGCTTCTGAAGATGGAACAGACGATTCGGGAATTTCGCGACGCCGTCGTATCGGCCGGCGTCACCAAACAGCCGCTGCGCATACGCGGCGGCGGCACCAAGGACTGGTACGGCCAGACGCTGCAGGGCCAGATCCTCGACACGCGCGTCCATCGCGGCGTTGTCGCCTACGAGCCGACCGAACTGGTCATCACCGCGCGCAGCGGCACGCTCCTCTCCGAAGTCGAATCCACGCTGGCCGAGCACGGGCAGATGCTGGCCTTCGAGCCGCCGCGCTTCGGCCCCGAATCCACGCTGGGCGGCGTGATTGCGGCCGGCCTGTCCGGTCCGCGCCGGCCGACGTCCGGCGCCGTGCGCGATTTCGTGCTGGGCGCGGCCTTGATGGATGGCAAGGGGGAGATCTTGCATTTCGGCGGCCAGGTGATGAAGAACGTGGCCGGCTACGACGTCTCGCGCCTGCTGGCCGGCTCTCTGGGCACGCTCGGTCTGATTCTTGACGTCTCCATCAAGGTGTTGCCCAAGCCGGCCGCCGAGGCCACATTGCGTTTCGAGATGCGCAAGACCGAGGCGATCGCGCAGCTGAACCGCTGGGGCGGACAGCCGCTGCCGATCTCCGCTTCGGCGTGGCACGGCGGCGTGCTGCTCGTGCGTCTGTCGGGCGCCGAACCCGCATTGAAGGCGGCGCAACGGAAGATGGGTGGCGAGCCGGTGCCGCGGGCGGAGGTGATGTGGGCCGCATTGCGCGACCAGAACAATGCATTCTTCGCCGGCGAAATGCCGCTGTGGCGCATTTCGGTTCCGCCGGCAACGCCACCGCTTGCGCTGCGCGGAGAGCAGCTGATCGAATGGGGCGGCGCGCAACGCTGGTTGCGCACCGATCTCGATGCTGCAAGCATTCGCCAGGCCGTGGCGCGCGTCGGCGGGCATGCGACCCTGATGCGCGGCGGGGAAGGCGGCGCCGTATTTCATCCCCTGGCGCCTGCGCTGGCGAAGATCCACCGCAACCTGAAGGATGCCTTCGACCCGCACGGCATCTTCAACCGAGGGCGGATGTATCCTGAATTCTGATCATGCAAACCAATCTCGCAGACTTCATCAAGAACACGCGCGAAGGTGAGGAAGCCGACGCTATCCTGCGCAAATGTGTGCACTGCGGGTTCTGCACCGCGACCTGTCCGACCTATCAGTTGCTGGGCGACGAACTGGACGGTCCGCGCGGGCGCATCTACCTGATCAAGCAGGTCCTGGAAGGCAAGCCCGCCACCGAAAAGACATTGACCCATCTCGACCGTTGCCTGACCTGCCGCAACTGCGAAACGACGTGTCCGTCCGGTGTGCAATACGGACGTCTGGTCGATATCGGTCGCAAGGTGGCGGAGCAGCAGGTGCAGCGCCCGCTGGCGCAGCGCGTGATGCGCTCGGCGCTGAAGGAGATGCTGCCGCGCAAGTGGCTGTTCGGTCCGGCAATGAAGGCCGGCCAGAGCGTGCGCGGCCTGTTGCCGCAGGCGCTGAAGAACAAGGTGCCGCGACGCCGGTACAGCGGCGTCTGGCCGCGCCGGGAGCATGCGCGCAAGATGCTGCTGCTGGAGGGCTGCGTGCAGCCGTCCATGGCACCGAACGTCAATGCCGCGACGGCGCGTGTGCTTGACGCGCTCGGCGTGCAGCTGGTCGTCGCCAAAGGGGCTGGTTGCTGCGGCGCGATCCGCTATCACATGAACGATCAGGAAGGCGGTCTCGATGACATGCGTCGCAATGTCGACGCCTGGTGGCCGCAGGTGGAAGCCGGGGTGGAAGCCATCGTGATGAATGCCTCGGGTTGTGGTGTGACGGTCAAGGAGTACGGCCATCTGCTGGCGCACGACGAAAAGTATGCCGCGCGTGCGCAGCGCATTTCGGAACTCACGCGCGACCTGAGCGAGATCCTGCCGGAGTTCGAATCGGACTTGGTCGCGAAGCTCAAGGGAAGGGTGGCCGAACGCGTCGCCTTCCATCCGCCATGCACCTTGCAGCATGGGCAGAAGATCCGCGGCAAGGTTGAAGGCCTGCTGCACGCAATCGGTGTCGACGTCCAGCTGTGCACGGACAGCCATCTTTGCTGCGGTTCGGCCGGGACCTATTCGGTATTGCAGCCCGAATTGTCTTCTCAGCTGCGCGACAACAAGCTGGCGAATCTGAAGGCCACCGGAGCCGAGCGTATCGTGTCAGCGAACATCGGCTGCCAGACGCACCTGCAGTCCGGCACGGACATGCCGGTGCAGCACTGGATCGAGCTGGTGGATCAGGCGCTGGCCCGCCGGCAGCGTGATTAGATCGGAGTTTTCACGGCGGCGTCCGGAACTACTTCGTGCGCATCATTATTCATGGCGAACGTGAAAGAAGGCCCTGGCGACCTTGCCTTTGAAACCTCCATCTTTTTTTCATTGCTTCCGTCAGCCGGGTCGGAATTCGGGGCAGTTGTCAGGGCATTGCTGGCGGGCCGTGATTTCCATTTGATCGGGCTGGTCCCCGGATTCCGGCGGCGTCTCCTTCAACGCAGCACGAACCGACGAAGGAATGAGGTCGCGTCAGGCGGACTTCCTTGTTACAGGAGGCAAGTCACAGCGGACTGGACAGAAGTGCCTCGATGTCTTGCTTCAGCGCCTCGGGAGCGGTACGGGGCGCATAGCGCCTGAACACCGTACCGTCTTTCTTCACGAGGAATTTCGTGAAATTCCACTTGATGCCTTCGGTGCCCATGAGTCCCGGCGCTTCCTGCTTCAGGTGGCGGAACAAGGGATGGGCGTGTGCACCGTTGACGTTCACCTTGGCGAACAGCGGGAAGCTCACGCCGAAGTTGCGTTCACAGAATTCGCCGATCTGTGCGGCACTGCCCGGCTCCTGATGGCCGAACTGATTGCACGGAAAGCCAAGCACGACCAGTCCATTCTCTGCGTACTTGCGGTGCAGTTCCTCCAGCGCCTTGTACTGCGGGGTGAAGCCGCACTTGCTTGCAGTATTGACGATAAGCAGCACCTTGCCGCGATACTGTGCGAGCTCGATCGGAGCGCCGCCAAGGCTTTCGGCCTTGAAGTCGAAGACTGTGGTCACAGGATTCCCAGGTCTTGCGTGCCCTTGGCCAGATCGCGCTGCTGTGCTTCCTTGCCATGCAGCTTGATCGCCAGACGCAGATCGTTGACCGAGTCGGCGTTGCGCAGCGCATCCTCGTAGCTGATCTTGCCGGCCTCGTACAGGTCGAACAGGGCCTGATCGAAGGTCTGCATGCCCAGTTCACGCGATTTCTTCATGACTTCCTTGATCTCGTGCACATGCCCCTTGAAGATCAGATCCTGGATCAGCGGCGAGTTGAGCATCACTTCCACCGCCGCGCAGCGGCCCTTGGTGTCCTTCAGCGGAATCAGGCGCTGCGAGATCATGCCCTTGAGGTTGAGCGACAAGTCCATCAGAAGTTGCGCGCGCCGCTCCTCGGGGAAGAAGTTGATGATGCGGTCCAGTGCCTGGTTGGCGCTGTTGGCGTGCATGGTGGCCAGACACAGATGGCCGGTTTCGGCGAAGGCGATGGCGTAATCCATGGTTTCGCGGTCACGGATTTCGCCAATCAGGATCACATCCGGCGCCTGGCGCAGCGTGTTCCTCAGCGCGGCGAACCAGTCGGCCGTATCGACCCCGACTTCGCGCTGGGTGACGACGCAGTTCTTGTGCGGATGCACGTACTCGATCGGGTCTTCGATCGTGATGATGTGACCATGGCTGTTCTCGTTGCGGTAACCGATCATGCCCGACAGCGTCGTCGACTTGCCAGAGCCCGTCGCGCCGACCATGATTACCAGCCCGCGCTTGGTCATCACGACTTCCTTCAGCACTTCCGGAACGCCCAGGTCCGCCAGCGTCGGAATGGTGGTGGTGATGGTCCGCAGCACCATGCCGACCTTGCCTTGCTGCACGAACGCGGAAACCCGGAAGCGGCCCAGACCGCCCGGATTGATCGCGAAATTGCATTCCTTGGTGGCTTCGAACTCGGCGGCCTGCTTGTCGTTCATGACCGCGCGCGCAAGTTCCATCGTGTGCGTGGACGTCAGCGGCTGGTTCGAGACCGGCGTCATCTTGCCATCGATCTTGAATGCCGGCGGAAAGTCGGCGGTGATGAAGAGGTCGGAACCGTTCTTGCTGAGCATCAGCCTCAGCAGGTCGTGCATGAATTTGGTGGCCTGATCGCGTTCCATGATTGTTCCTTCTTGCGTTCTTCCTTGTGCTCAAAGGAAGGTACTTCTTATCGCATCGACCTCGCGGCCTGCATGCCACTTGGATTTGTACGGTGCAGAGCGTGCTCTGCGAAACCCCGTGTTGCCCACCTCGCGGCTTGCATGCCGCTCGGATTCGCACGGCGCAGAGCATGCTCTGCGAAACCCCGTGCTCATCCCGGGAAGTTTTCGGGGGTCTTGGCTGCGGCGCGTGCCGTCGATGCCGAGATGACGTTGCGCCGGACCAGATCGGTCAGGTTCTGATCCAGGGTCTGCATGCCGAAGTTGCTGCCAGTCTGGATCGACGAATACATCTGCGCGATCTTGGATTCGCGAATCAGGTTGCGAATGGCAGGGGTGCCGATCATGATTTCGTGGGCCGCCACCCGCCCGGAACCGTCCTTGGTGCGTAGCAGCGCCTGCGAGATCACTGCTTGCAGGGATTCGGAGAGCATGGCGCGCACCATTTCCTTTTCTTCGGCCGGGAACACGTCGACGATACGGTCGATGGTCTTGGCAGCCGACGATGTGTGCAGGGTGCCGAACACGAGGTGGCCGGTTTCGGCAGCAGTCAACGCCAGGCGGATGGTTTCCAGATCGCGCAGCTCGCCGACCAGGATGGCGTCCGGGTCTTCACGCAGTGCCGAGCGCAGCGCATTCTGGAAGGACATCGTGTGCGGGCCGACATCGCGCTGGTTGATCAGGCACTTCTTAGATTCGTGAACGAATTCGATCGGGTCTTCTACCGTGAGAATGTGGCCGTACTCGGTTTCATTCAGATGGTTGATCATCGCCGCCAGCGTGGTCGATTTGCCCGATCCGGTGGGGCCGGTGACCAGCACTAGGCCGCGCGGCTTCAGGGCGAGGTCGGCAAAGATCTTGGGCGCGTTCAACTGCTCCAGCGTGAGCACCTTGGACGGAATCGTGCGCAGCACGGCGGCCGCGCCGCGGTCCTGGTTGTAGGCGTTGACGCGAAAGCGCGCCAGACCGGGAATGGCGAACGAAAAGTCGATTTCCAGCGTCTCTTCATACGCCTTGCGCTGCCCGTCGTTCATGATGTCGTAGATCATTCCGTGCACTTCACGGTGATCCATTGGCGGCAGGTTGATGCGGCGGACTTCGCCGTGTACGCGGATCATCGGCGGCAGACCGGCAGACAGGTGCAGGTCGGAGGCTTTGTTCTTGACGGCGAAGGCGAGGAGTTCGGAAATGTCCATGGATGGCCAGTAATGGGAGATGGCGGAGAGACGTGGATCAGGCTGGCGGAAAGCATGTGCAGCCTGCACA
>JAEZHR010000326.1 GCA_023416415.1 Pseudomonadota bacterium | reverse complement strand
GCACCAGGTGGTGCTGATGCTGCTGGCGGGCGTGATCCACGGCGATCTCTCCGAGTACAACATCCTGGTCGATGCGGACGGTCCGGTGATCATCGACCTGCCCCAGGCGATCGATGCGGCCAGCAATACCGAGGCGGAAGCGATGCTGGAACGTGACGTGACGAATCTCGCGACCTGGTTCAGCCAGTTCGTTCCAGAACTGGCGCAAACACAATACGGCAAGGAGATCTGGACGCTGTACGGCGCGGGCTTGCTTACGCCGGAAGCGATTCTGACCGGACAGGTGGAAGCCGAAGAAGGACCGGCCGACGTCGACGCAGTGCTGCAGGAGATCGAACTGGCGCGCCTCGAGCGCCTCGAGGAAGAGGAGCGCGAAAGGCTGCATCAGCTGCATGGGTAGGATCAGAAATTCCGGGTGACGAGGCCGGGTCAGAAATTACTGCAGGCGATGTTCAACCGGTTCCTCACGTTCTCGTATTGCGCGCACGAGCATGTTGCGACCGGCCCAGGCGCTCGCGTCCCGGAGCGCTGTCAACGCCACCGTCCGTCGTTCACGAGAGCTCACTTCCACACTTCTCCGAACGCTGCTTCGTTCCCCTCAATCGACACCTGCCCGGAACCCGTCTCGGTTTTACGTCGCCAAACCGGCGAGAATTCAAGCCATGCACAGCGCTACTTCAGCCGCGACGCGCTCCACGCCGCGCCGTCGTTCAGCTTGCCCTGCATCGTGGTGCCGTTCACCTCACCGGCGAAACGATCGTTTCCGGCCGTAAAGGCAATCTGCGTTCCCTTCAGGCGACCGTCCTTGATCCGCACGGTCTTGTTGCCTTCGCGCAGCGTGCCCGAAAACGTCTGGTACTTCTGCTTGAGCACGAGCTCCCGCCCGTCCATCTGCCACGTGCCTTCGACCTTTGCAGGCACGATCCATTTGTAAGCGGAGCAGTACTGCTCGCAGTTATCGGTTGCGCGCACTTCGTCGTCCGGCTCCCAGTCACCCATGTTGAATGAGTTGGAGACCACCCGCGTGCCGGGCTTCATGTCCAGCAGGGTCGGACGCAGGCGCAAATTGAGTTGCGGGAGGAGAAAGAGCGTGACGACGGTGGCCTTTGAAAAGTCGGACTGGAAGATATCTCCCTGCTCGAACGTCGCCTGCCCGTCCAGCCCCTCTGTCCTGGCCGCGCGCTTTGACAGCGCCCCCATGTCGCGGTTGAACTCGATGCCGTGGGCACGCGCGCCGCGCCGGGCTGCGGTGATCACGGTCCTGCCGTCGCCCGAGCCGAGATCGACCAGATAATCCTCCGGGCGCAGATCGGCCAGTTCAAGCATGCGGTCCACCAGCGCCTGCGGGGTGGGAACCCAGATGACGTCCTTGCCTTCCTGGCCGACGGATGGCTTGTAGGCGGACTCCAGTTTTTCTGACACCTGGGCGCAGGCGGTCGTGGCAAAAACGAGGCCGCCGATGACTACGGCGAGCATGGGGGTTTTCAGCTTCATCGGCAGGATCTCCGGACGGATGCATTCGAATGAACTGGTGTCGCCCGGAGCAACCGTGGCGCAGCCAGCCACCTTCATTTTGCGCGGAAGGCACCGGACTGCGTTCAGAGAAATGTCAGATGCCGTGCACGAACCTTCTCCACCGGCGACCCAGCCCGGCGGGCCAGTGTCCGATCTCGCCCACGAAGCGGGCCGAGCGTGGCAGCCTGGCATCGGCTCCTTGTCGGCTTCCCTCAGTATCCGGACGATTTACTCGTCGCCGTATCGGCTCGTATTCATCGCTTCCTTCGATTCGAACACTTCCTTCTCAAATTCTTGCTGGTCCGAAGATCACAGCACAGGCCGCAGGCGTCGCTGAATCACCGAACCGTATTGCCCGTTTCGCTCATGGTTTGCGCAAAGCCGGAACGGCCCTGCAAGTTTTCCTGGAATCAAGTATCTTCTGCGGTCCGCCAAATTCAGGCGGCGCCCGCTGCCACACCATGCTTTCCTCCAGTTACACCCCGTCGCTCGTCCTGGCGTCTTTGTTCATCGCAACACTCGCTTCTTACACCGCGCTTGACCTGTCCAGCCGCATTTACTCTGCCGTCAACCGGAAACGTCGCCAGCTCTGGCTCGCCGGCGGCGCGGCATCGATGGGCGTGGGCATCTGGTGCATGCACTTCGTCGGCATGTTGTCGTTCTCGTTGCCGATTCCGCTCGGATATGACCTGAGCATCACGCTGCTCTCGCTGGTCATCGCCGTGGGCGTGTCGTATTTCACGCTGCAACTGATGAGCGCGGAGGAGCTGTCTTTCAGACGCCTGGCCTTCAGCGGCGGCCTGCTCGGTGCCGGCATCTCGGCCATGCACTATTCGGGAATGGCGGCGCTGAAGATGCAACCGGGAATCCGCTACGATCCCTGGCTTTTCTCGGCGTCCATCCTCATTGCCATGCTGGCGGCCACGGCTGCTTTGTGGATTGCCACCCGCCTGCGCAATCGCGAGCGAGACAGCCGGCACCGCACTGCCTTGCGCCTGCTCGCCGCAGTGGTGATGGGCTCGGCCATCGCCGGCATGCATTACACCGCATGGCTGCGGCCGGCTTCCCGGAGGGGGCGGTCTGCATGGCTGCACGCGACATCAGCACGAGCTGGCTGGCCTTTGCCACCGGCGGCACGACCTTGAGCATCCTGTGCATCACGCTCGTGCTCACCGTGCTGGACCGGCGCATGGAGGCACGCACCGCGGCCTACATCCGTTCGTTGCAGAACGTGAATGAAAAGCTGCAGTACCAGGCCACGCACGACGCGCTGACCGGCCTGCCCAACCGCGTGCTGCTGTTCGAGCGCATCCAGCACGCCATCGACGCGGCGCATCGCCGCACGAATCTGTTTGCCATTTTCTTCATCGACCTTGACGGCTTCAAGGGCATCAACGACACGCTCGGGCATGCCGCCGGCGATATTCTGCTCAAGCAGTTCGCCGTTCGCCTGAAGCTGAGTGTGCGCAAGGAAGACACGGTGGCGCGCCTGGGAGGGGACGAGTTCGTGGTGATGGTCGAAGATCTTCCGGACACGGATATGGCCGCCCACATCGCAGAGAAGCTGTTCAATTGCTTCCAGGAAGAGTTCGAGCTCGGCCAGACCCGACTGCGCGTGACCCCCAGCATGGGGGTGGCGCTCTATCCGGAGGACGGGCAGAACGTCGATGAACTGCTCAGCCACGCAGACGCGGCCATGTACCAGGCCAAGAGCAACGGCCGCAACGGCTACCGCTTCTTCGAATCCGCAATCAACGCAGCGACGCTGCGCGCCATTGCCATCCAGCGCGCCTTGCCCGCGGCCATCGTCAACAACCAGTTGCACCTGCACTACCAGGCAAAATTCGACGGCAAGACCGGCGAAGTCCTTGGCGCCGAGGCACTGGTCCGCTGGGATCACCCCCAGCTTGGCGCAATCTCGCCGGGCGAGTTCATCCCGATTGCGGAGCGTTCCGGACACATCGGCAATGTCGGTCAATGGGTGCTGGAAGAAGCGTGCCGCCAGTTGCGTGCGTGGCAGGACGAAGGCATGAAGACCGTGCGCATCGCCATCAATCTGTCGCCGGTCCAGTTACGCGCGCCGCATCTGGTCGAGGAGATTCTGTCCACCACCCAGCGTTTCGAGATTTCGCCGCACATGCTGATGTTCGAGATCACCGAAACCGCTGCCATGCAGAACGCGGAAGAGACGATGCGCACCATCGAGCGGTTGCAAAACGCCGGCTTCGAAATGTCCATCGACGACTTCGGCACCGGCTACTCCAGCCTCAGCTATCTGCAGCAATTCGGCGTGCAGGAGATGAAGGTGGACCGCTCCTTCATCCGCGACATCAACCTCACGCCCAAAAGCCGCTCGATCGTCGCGGCAATCATCCGTCTGGCGCATACGCTGGACATGAAGGTCGTGGCAGAAGGCGTGGAGACGGCCGAGCAGCTGCAAATGCTGCGCGACCTGGAGTGCGACCAGACGCAGGGCTATCTGCTGGCGCGACCGATGGAAGCCTCCGGATTCATCGCACTCGTGAACAGCAAGGAACACGCCTGAGGCTGGTCGTGACGCCGGCCAGATGCGCAGCGCGAGTGATGGGGAATCTGTAGAATCGCTTGCATCCTCCGCGCTGCGTACCCATGAAATTCGAGGCCGTTACCGAAGAATCCATCCGTCGTCTTGTCGACACCTTCTACGAAGGGGTGCGCAAGGACGAGGTTCTGGGCCCGGTGTTCGAAGCGGCCCTGCATGGCGCATGGGATTCGCACATGCCGCGCATGTACGCGTTCTGGTCGACCGTGCTGCTCGGATCGAGCCGCTTCCACGGAAACGTGTTCGGCAAGCACATGGCGCTCTCGGGCATTGACGAGACGCATTTCGTGCGCTGGCTCACGCTCTTCAGGCATACGGTGACGGGGCTTTTCGAGGACGCACCGGCGAAAGAGATTCTGCTGATCGCCGACCGCATCGCTGGCAGCCTGCAGCTCGGCTATTTTGGCAAGCGCACTGTGGGTTACGCCTGACCCAAGCTGTCGGCTGCCGGCAGTTCCGGAACCGTCCTTGCCCGAATCGATCATTCAGGAATCATCCTCGGCAACCAGCCATCCGCCCCATGCCCACGACCATCGTCCATCGCAGGATCAACATCGTCACGCTGGCTCACGGCGAAAGCATGAGCGCGTACTGCAAGCCGGACGACATTGCACTGGTGCCCGACGGCAACAACTGGTGGG
>JAEZHR010000284.1 GCA_023416415.1 Pseudomonadota bacterium | reverse complement strand
ATCGACGTGCGCCGCATCACCGACGTCTGCGACCTGCCGCTTCTGGTCGACGTGGACACGGGTTTCGGTTCATCGGCCTTCAACGTCGCGCGCACGGTCAAGTCGATGATCAAGTTCGGCGCGGCTGCCATGCACATCGAGGACCAGGTCGGTGCCAAGCGTTGCGGCCATCGTCCGAACAAGGAGATCGTGTCGAAGCAGGAGATGGTTGATCGCATCAAGGCGGCCGTCGATGCGCGTACGGACGAAAACTTCGTCATCATGGCGCGCACCGACGCCCTGGCGGTGGAAGGCCTTGAGGCGGCGATCGAGCGCGCCGTGGCCTGCGTCGAAGCCGGCGCCGACATGATCTTCCCGGAAGCCATGACGCAACTGGACATGTACAAGACTTTCGCCAATGCGGTGAAGGTGCCGGTGCTGGCCAATATCACCGAATTCGGCGCCACGCCGCTGTTCACGGTGGAAGAGTTGAAGAGCGCGGACGTGGGCCTCGTGCTGTATCCGCTGTCGGCTTTCCGCGCGATGAACAAGGCGGCCGAGAACGTCTACACCGCGATTCGCCGCGACGGCACGCAGAAGAATGTGATCGACACCATGCAGACGCGCATGGAGCTTTACGACCGCATCAACTACCACGAGTTCGAGCAGAAACTGGACGCCCTGTTTGCGGCGAAGAAGCCAGGCTGAACACGTATCCGGTCGTCCCGATGCGCGTCGGGGCGACATCATGAACACCGACCCCTGCATGGAGACTATCAAGATGAGTGACCAACAAGCCACGGGCTTCAAGCCCAAGAAGTCCGTCGCACTATCCGGCGTCACCGCCGGAAATACTGCGCTGTGTACCGTCGGCCGCAGCGGCAACGACCTGCACTATCGCGGCTACGACATTCTGGATGTGGCAGATACCTGCGAATTCGAGGAAGTCGCGCACCTGCTGGTGCATGGCAAGTTGCCGAACAGGGCCGAGCTTGCTGCATACAAGGCCAAGCTCAAGGCGCTGCGCGGCCTGCCGGCGCAGGTCAAGGCCGTGCTGGAGGCGCTGCCGGCTTCGGCACATCCGATGGATGTGATGCGCTCCGGCGTTTCCGCGCTGGGCTGCGTGCTGCCGGAAAAGGATGACCACAATGTTCCCGGTGCGCGCGACATCGCCGACCGCCTGATGGCCTCGCTCGGTTCCATGCTGCTGTACTGGTACCACTACAGTCACAACGGGCGCCGCATTGAAGTGGAAACCGACGACGATTCCATCGGCGGCCACTTCCTGCATCTGCTGCACGGCAAGGCGCCTTCCGAGCTGTGGGTCAAGGCGATGCACACTTCGCTGATCCTGTATGCCGAGCACGAGTTCAACGCCTCGACCTTCACCGGCCGCGTGATCGCCGGCACGGGTTCGGACATGTATTCCGCGATTACCGGCGCCATCGGTGCATTGCGCGGTCCGAAGCACGGCGGTGCCAACGAAGTCGCCTTCGAGATCCAGAAGCGCTACGACAACCCGGACGAAGCTGAAGCCGACATCCGCAAGCGCGTCGAGAGCAAGGAAGTGATCATCGGCTTCGGTCACCCGGTCTACACGATCTCCGATCCACGCAACAAGGTGATCAAGGAAGTCGCGCGCACGCTGTCGCAGGATGCCGGTTCGATGAAGATGTTCGACATCGCCGAACGGCTGGAAACGGTGATGTGGGAAATCAAGAAGATGTTCCCCAACCTCGACTGGTTCTCGGCCGTGTCCTATCACATGATGGGCGTGCCGACCGCGATGTTTACGCCGCTGTTCGTGATCTCGCGCACCTCGGGCTGGTCGGCGCACATTATCGAGCAGCGCATCGACAACAAGATCATCCGTCCGAGCGCAAACTATGTGGGTCCGGAGGATCTGAAGTTCGTGCCGATCAAGGATCGGAAATAGTCATGTGTCGCTCCCGCGCAGGCGGGAGCCCGGTCGTTTCGTCGACATGAGACGATGCATCTTCCGGGTCCCCGCCTTCGCGGGGACGACATGGCAAACGTCACATTTCAATTCAAGCCATGAATAACGCCCATCGCAAACCCCTTCCCGGTACGAGCCTGGAGTATTTCGACGCGCGTGCAGCCGTCGAATCCATCCAGCCCGGCGCCTGGGACAAGCTGCCGTACACCTCGCGCGTACTGGCTGAGAACCTGGTGCGCCGCTGCGAGCCGGCCATTCTGACCGAATGCCTGAAGCAGCTCATCGAGCGCAAGCGCGAGCGCGACTTTCCGTGGTTTCCGGCGCGCGTGGTTTGCCACGACATCCTCGGGCAGACCGCGCTGGTCGATCTGGCCGGTCTGCGCGATGCGATCGCGTCCGCAGGCGGCGATCCGGCCAAGGTCAATCCGGTGGTGCCGGTGCAACTGATCGTCGACCACTCGCTGGCCGTGGAATGTGGCGGCTACGACCCCGATGCCTTCCGCAAGAACCGCGAGATCGAGGACCGGCGCAACGAAGACCGCTTCCACTTCATCGAGTGGACCAAGCTGGCGTTCAAGAACGTGGATGTGATCCCGGCCGGCAACGGCATCATGCACCAGATCAACCTGGAGAAGATGTCGCCGGTCATCCACACGCAGGACGGCATTGCCTTCCCCGACACGCTGGTCGGCACCGACAGCCACACTCCGCATGTCGATGCGCTGGGCGTGATCGCGATCGGCGTGGGCGGCCTGGAAGCCGAGAACGTGATGCTTGGCCGCGCGTCGTGGATGCGCCTGCCCGAGATCGTCGGCGTGGAACTGAGCGGCGAGCGCCAGCCCGGCATTACCGCCACCGACATCGTGCTCGCGCTGACCGAATTCCTGCGCAAGTCGAAAGTGGTTGGCGCCTATCTCGAGTTCTACGGTGAAGGGGCATCCAGGCTCACGCTGGGCGACCGCGCGACGATCTCCAACATGGCTCCCGAGTATGGCGCGACCGCTGCGATGTTCTCGATCGACCGGCAGACGCTGGATTATCTGAAGCTCACCGGCCGCAGCGACGAGCAGGTGCAGCTGGTCGAAGCCTATGCGAAGCAGGCCGGACTGTGGTCCGACACGCTGAAGCATGCCGAGTACGAGCGTGTGCTGAAGTTCGACCTGTCGTCGGTCGTGCGCAACATGGCCGGTCCGTCGAACCCGCATGCGCGTGTGGCGACGAACGACCTCGCGCTCAAGGGCATCGCCGGCACATGGCAGGAAGTGCCGGGGCAGATGCCGGACGGCGCCGTGATCATTGCTGCCATCACCAGCTGCACCAATACCAGCAACCCGCGCAACGTGATCGCGGCCGCCTTGCTGGCGCGCAACGCGAACCGTCTCGGCCTGGTGCGCAAGCCCTGGGTCAAGACATCGCTTGCGCCCGGTTCGAAGGCAGTCGAGCTGTATCTGGAAGAAGCGGGCCTGAAGAGCGAACTGGAAAAGCTGGGCTTCGGCATCGTCGCCTTCGCCTGCACCACCTGCAACGGCATGTCCGGCGCACTCGATCCGAAGATCCAGCAGGAAATCATCGATCGCGACCTGTACTCGGTCGCCGTGCTCTCCGGAAACCGCAACTTCGACGGCCGCATTCACCCGTACGCGAAGCAGGCCTTTCTAGCCTCGCCGCCGCTGGTGGTCGCCTATGCAATCGCCGGCACGATCCGCTTCGACATCGAACGCGATGCCTTCGGCACGGATGCCAACGGCAAGCCGATCACGCTGAAGGATCTGTGGCCGAGCGACGAAGAGATCGACGCCATCGTGCAGGCCGCGGTCAAGCCCGAGCAGTTCCGCAAGGTCTACATCCCGATGTTCGAGAAGAGGGCCGGCAACGTTGCCGAGATCAGCCCGCTGTACGACTGGCGCCCGATGAGCACCTACATCCGCCGTCCGCCGTACTGGGACAGAGAAGGCGTGGGCGCGCTTGCGGCGCATCCGCGCACGCTGACCGGCATGCGTCCGCTCGCGGTGCTGGGCGACAACATCACAACCGATCACCTGTCTCCGTCCAACGCCATTCTGGCAAGCAGTGCGGCCGGCGAGTATCTCGCGAAGATGGGTCTGCCGGAGGAAGACTTCAATTCCTACGCCACCCATCGCGGCGATCACCTGACGGCCATGCGCGCAACCTTCGCCAATCCGACGCTGAAGAACGAAATGGCCATTGTCGACGGCCAGCTCAAGCCGGGTTCGCTGGCACGCGTCGAGCCCGATGGCAAGGTCATGCGCATGTGGGAGGCCATTGAGACGTACATGGAGCGCAGGCAGCCGCTGATCGTGATCGCCGGTGCCGACTACGGCCAGGGTTCCTCGCGCGACTGGGCTGCCAAGGGCGTGCGCCTGGCGGGCGTGGAAGCGATCGTCGCCGAAGGCTTCGAGCGTATTCACCGCACCAATCTGATCGGCATGGGCGTGCTGCCGCTCGAGTTCAAGCCCGGCACCGACCGCAAGACCCTGGGCATCGACGGTACCGAGACCTTTGACGTGATCGGCGAACGCGAGCCGCGCGCGGACCTGACTTTGGTGATCCATCGCAAGAATGGCGAGCGCGTCGAAGTGCAGGTGACCTGCCGGCTGGATACGGCCGAGGAAGTGTCGATCTATGAAGCGGGTGGAGTGCTGCAGCGGTTTGCGCAGGATTTCCTGGAGTCCGAGACGAAGGCGGCTTGATCTTTGTCGCTCGCCTGGCGCGGGAGCTCCGAGATGCCTTGTTGACGGTAAAGATGCCTCCCCGGGTTCCCGCCTGCGCGCGAACGACAGGTCATTTGACTAGTGCGATTGAATCAATCATTTCCATGCCCCACGTACCTCAAATCAAAGTCCCCGCCATCTACATGCGCGGCGGCACCAGCAAGGGTGTCTTCTTCCGGCTGCAGGACCTTCCGGAGGCCGCGCAACAACCCGGCGAGGCACGCGATGCCTTCCTGATGCGTGTCATCGGCAGCCCCGACCCCTACGGCAAGCAGATCGACGGCATGGGCGGCGCAACCTCAAGCACCAGCAAGACCGTGATCGTTGCGAACAGCAGCAAGCCCGGTCATGACGTTGACTACCTGTTCGGCCAGGTTTCGATCGACAAGCCCTTCGTCGACTGGAGCGGCAACTGCGGCAACTTGTCCGCTGCGATCGGGCCGTATGCGATCAGCAACGGCTTCATCGACGCGAGCCGCATTCCCGAGAACGGCATCTGCACGGTAAGCGTGTGGCAGGTCAACATCGGCAAGACCATCATCGCCCACGTGCCGATCACCAACGGTGTCGTACAGGAAACCGGCGACTTCGAACTCGACGGCGTGACCTTCCCGGCGGCCGAAGTGCAGCTCGAGTTCATGGACCCGGCCGCCGACGAGGAAGGCGCGGGCGGCGCGATGTTCCCGACCGGAAATCTTGTCGATGACCTCGAAGTGCCCGGTGTCGGCACGCTCAAGGCGACCATGATCAACGCCGGCATTCCGACCATCTTCTTCAATGCCGATGCGATCGGCTACACCGGAACCGAGTTGCAGGAAGCCATCAATGGCGACGCGAAGGCGCTGGCCATGTTCGAGGCCATCCGCGCGCACGGCGCGATCCGTATGGGCCTGATCCGCCATCTGGATGAGGCGGCAACACGCCAGCACACGCCCAAGATCGCCTTCGTTGCACCCGCGCAGGACTACACGGCCTCCAGCGGCAAGCAGGTTGCGGCAAGCGAGATCGACCTGGTCGTGCGTGCACTGTCCATGGGCAAGCTGCACCACGCGATGATGGGCACGGCAGCGGTGGCCATCGGCACTGCCGCCGCCGTTCCCGGCACCCTGGTCAACCTTGCCGCAGGCGGCGGCGAGCGCAGCACGGTGCGCTTTGGCCATCCGTCCGGAACGCTGCGGGTAGGCGCGGAGGCGATCAAGGTCAACGGCGAATGGAGCGTGACCAAGGCCATCATGAGCCGCAGCGCGCGGGTGCTGATGGAAGGCTGGGTGCGTGTGCCCGGCGATAGTTTCTAGTCATTGGAATGCACAGGCAAAAGGCGCATCGACCGACCCGTCGCTGCGCCTTTTTTATTCGTCTCGCGTAAGTGCAAAGTAAGCGCCGCACGGGATACTGAAGCTGACAGTTACAAGGAGGAGACGCCATGAACTACGCCGAATTCCACAAGCGGTCGATTACCGATCCGAGCGCCTTCTGGGATGAACAGGCCAGCCTGATCGAATGGGACCAGCGCTACGCCCGGGTGCTGGACGACTCGAAGCCGCCGTTCACGAAATGGTTCGTCGGCGGCACGACCAACCTGTGCCACAACGCCGTCGATCGCTGGACGCGTACACAGGGCGACAAGCCGGCCCTGATCGCGATCTCGACCGAGACGAATACCGAAAAGGTGTACAGCTTCCTCGAACTGCAGACCGAGGTGATGCGCGCGGCTGCGATGATGCAGTCGCTCGGGGTGGGCAAGGGCGACCGTGTGCTGCTCTACATGCCGATGATTGCCGAGGCCGCCTTTGCGATGCTGGCCTGCGCGCGCATCGGCGCCATCCATTCCGTCGTCTTCGGTGGCTTCGCATCGAGCAGTCTGGCCACGCGCATCGACGATGCAAGGCCGAAACTGATCGTGTCGGCGGATGCCGGCTCGCGCGGTGGCAAGGCCGTAGCCTACAAGCCGCTGCTGGACGAGGCGATCCGGCTGGCGCAGCACAAGCCGGAGCATGTGCTGCTGGTTGATCGCGCACTGGTGCCAATGGAGCGCGTGGATGGGCGCGATGTCGATTACGCCGGCCTGCGCGCGCAGCACATGGACGCACAGGTGCCGGTTACCTGGCTGGAATCGAACGAGCCGTCCTATATCCTCTACACCTCGGGCACCACCGGCAAGCCCAAGGGCGTGCAGCGCGACGTGGGCGGCTATGCGGTCGCGCTGGCGGCGTCGATGAAATACATCTTCTGCGGCAATCCTGGCGAGACCTACTTCTCGACCTCCGACATCGGCTGGGTGGTCGGCCATTCCTACATCGTCTACGGACCGCTGATCGCGGGCATGGCAACCGTGATGTACGAAGGGTTGCCGATCCGACCCGATGCCGGCATCTGGTGGAGCATCGTCGAGAAGTACAAGGTCACGCGCATGTTTTCGGCGCCGACCGCCGTGCGCGTGCTGAAGAAGCAGCCACCGGAATTCATGAAGAAGTACGACCTGTCTTCGCTCAAGGCACTGTATCTGGCCGGCGAGCCATTGGACGAGCCGACCTCGGCCTGGATTGCCGGCGAGCTCGGTGTGCCGGTCATCGACAACTACTGGCAGACCGAGACCGGCTGGCCGATCCTTTCCGTCGCACACGGCGTCGAAGCCATGCCCACGCGCCTGGGCAGCCCCGGGGTGCCGATGTACGGCTACAACGTCAAGCTCATCAACGAAACGACAGGCAATGCGTGTGGCGCCGGCGAGAAGGGCGTGGTCGTCATCGAAGGTCCGCTGCCCCCCGGCTGCATGCAGACCGTATTCGGCGACGATCAGCGCTTCGTGAACACCTACTGGTCAAACTTCAAGGAGCCGGTCTATTCGACCTTCGACTGGGGTATCCGCGACAAGGAAGGCTACTACTTCATCCTCGGCCGTACCGACGATGTGATCAATGTTGCCGGCCATCGTCTTGGCACGCGCGAGATCGAGGAGAGCATTTCCTCGCATCCGAATGTGTCCGAGGTTGCCGTGGTCGGGGTGGAGGACAAGCTCAAGGGACAGATCGCGGTGGCCTTCGCCATTCTGAAAAATGCCGATGCGGTCGCCACGGAGGCCGGGCGCAAGGCAGAGGAAGCGGAGATCATGGCTGTGGTCGACAAACAGCTGGGCGCCGTTGCACGGCCGGCGCGCGTGCATTTCGTGACGCTGCTGCCGAAGACGCGCTCGGGCAAGCTGTTGCGGCGCTCGATTCAGGCGATCTGCGAGGGGAGGGATCCTGGCGATCTGACGACTATCGAGGATCCGGCGTCCTTGCAGCAGGTGCGTGGGGCTGTTGGAGCTTGAGGGGAGAAGGCAGATTTCTGCCTTCTCTCCGGTGGGGCGGTTGAGGTTGCAGCTTCGGTCGAGGTATCCGAAGTTGCAAGACAATCATTTCACCGGAGAGAGTTCTGTGTTGGCAACTCTGGATAGCTGCCAACACCGATCAGGCCTGACATGTTGCCGCGCCTGATCAAATCCGCTAATCAATAACGGCCACCACCGGTGCATGATCCGAAGGCTGTTCCCATTTGCGCGGCGCACGATCCACGATGCAGGACGTGCAGCGCGCAGCCAAGGAGTCCGAGAGCAGGATATGGTCGATTCGCAGCCCCATGTTGCGCCGGAATGCCATCATCCGGTAATCCCACCAGCTGAAAACCTTCTCCGGTTGCTCGAACAGCCTGAACGCATCCTTCAAGCCCAGGCCGAGAAAGCGCCGAAAGGCATCCCGCTCCGGCTCCGAGAACAGCACCTGGCCTTCCCATGCCGCCGGATCGTGCACGTCGCGCTCGTCCGGAGCGATGTTGTAGTCGCCCAGCAGCGCCAGATTCTCGTGCGTTTTCAGTTCTTCGCTCAGGTGCTCGTGCAGTGCGTTCAGCCAGCGCAGCTTGTACTCGTACTTGTCGGAGCCCACCGCTTGCCCGTTCGGCATGTAGGCACAGACGATGCGCACGCCCTCGATCGTGGCCATGATCAGGCGCTGCTGCTCGTCTTCAAACAGGGGGTTGCCCTTGACCACTTCCCCGATCGGATGCTTCGAAAGAATTGCCACGCCGTTGTAGGTCTTCTGCCCGCTGAAGGCGACCTGGTATCCGGCGGCTTCGATCTCGGCGAGCGGGAACTTGTCGTCGGTGAGCTTGGTTTCCTGCAGGCAGAGCACGTCGATCGGATTGTCCGCCAGCCACTGCAATACCTGGGGCAGGCGGACCTTCAGCGAATTGACGTTCCAGGTGGCGATCCTCATGCCACCTTCTTGCCGTTGGCCTTGTTGATCAGGAAGGTCGTCAGCAAGGGCACGGGACGTCCGGTCGCTCCCTTGGCGGCGCCGCTTTTCCATGCGGTACCGGCAATGTCGAGGTGGGCCCAGGTGTATTTCTTCGTGAAGCGTTCGAGGAAGCAGGCGGCGGTAATGGAACCACCGGGCGAGCCGCCGATGTTCGCCATGTCCGCGAAGTTGGATTTCAGCTGTTCCTGGTAGAGGTCGCCCAGAGGCATGCGCCAGGCCGGATCGCCGCTGACCTTGCCTGCGGCCAGCAATTCCGCGGCCAGGACGTCGTGCGCCTCATCGTCACGCGTAAACAGGCCGGTGGTGTGATGGCCGAGCGCAACCACGCAGGCGCCGGTCAGGGTGGCGATGTCGATCACGGCGGCGGGTTTGAAGCGTTCCGCATAGGTCAGCGCGTCGCACAGGATCAGCCGGCCTTCGGCGTCGGTGTTGAGGATCTCGATCGTCTGGCCGGACATCGAGGTGACGATGTCGCCGGGCTTGGAAGCGCGGCCGGACGGCATGTTCTCGCAGGAGGGAATCACGCCGATGACGTTGGCCTTCAGGCCGAGCTCGCCGATGGCGCGAAAAGTGCCGAGCACCGACGCGGCGCCGCACATGTCGTATTTCATTTCATCCATTGACGCGCCCGGCTTGAGCGAAATGCCGCCAGTGTCGAAGGTGATGCCCTTGCCAACCAGCACCGTCGGCGCGTCCTTGGCCTTGCCGCCCATGTGCTTGAGAATGATGAACTTCGGCGGTTCATCGCTGCCCTTGGTAACGGACAGGAAACTGCCCATCCTCAGGGCTTCGAGCTGCTTGCGTTCGAGCACCTGCACGCCGAATCCGAATTCGCGCGCCAGCTTGCGTGCGGTATTGGCCAGGTAAGTCGGGGTGCAGATGTTGCTGGGCAGGTTGCCCAGATCCTTGGTCAGGTCCACACCGTTGGCGATGGCCTGGCCTTGCGCGAGCGCGCCGCGCGCTCCGGCATCGGAGGTCAGGAAAACGATCTTGCGCAGGCCCTTGCGCGGCTCGTCCTTCTTGCTCTTGGTGATGTCGTAGCGGTAAGTCGTCTCGCGCACCGCCAGCACCGCGTTGCACACGGCCCAGGCGGCGTCGCGCTTGGCCAGCTTGTCGAAGGGGAGAGCGAAGACGGCATCAGTCGCTCCCAGATTGGACAGGGTGCGGGCGGCAGCCTGCACGGCACCGGTGAAATTCTTGTCGCTGATGGCTTCGTTCTTGCCGAGCCCGACCAGCAGTACGCGTTCCGCAGCAATGCCTTCGACCCCGCGCAGCAGCAAGGTCGATCCCGGCTTGCCGCTGACGTCGCCGCTCTTGATCGCGGCACCCAGGGCGCCCGCGCCACTGAGTCCGCGTGCAATTTCCGGCAGTTTCCTGTCCTCGAACACACCGACGACCAGGCAGGCGGTCTTCAGACCGTCGATGCCGGTCCTGGCGTCCAAACTTTTTATGCTAAAGTCCATGCGTTTCTCCTCTGGGAGCCCGTGGTTATCAGGCTTGGAAGCCGCCCATTATAGTCTTCTCGTCAATGATCTTTCAGCGCGCCCTACGCCGCGAATTGATAAGCACAGCCGGCGCCGTCTTCACCACGCTGTTTACGATCACGATCACGGTGATGTTGATCAAGATCCTCGGCCAGGCGGCCGGGGGGCGGGTCGCGTCAGCCGATGTCATCGCCCTGATCGGATTCGCCGCGCTGCGTTACATGCCCATCATCCTGATCCTGACCAGTTTCATCGCGGTGCTGGTCGTGGTCACCCGCAGCTATCAGGATTCCGAAATGGTGGTCTGGTTCGCCTCGGGGGTGAGCCTGACGCAATGGATACGTCCGGTGCTGAGCTTCGGCGCGCCGGTGATCGCGCTGATCATCGCGCTGAGCTTTTTCGTCACGCCGTGGGCCAACCAGAAGCAGAACGAATTCCGCGCGCGCTTCGAGCAGCGCGAGGATGTCGCTCGCATCACGCCGGGGCGCTTCCAGGAATCGTCTTCGTCCGACCGCGTGTTCTTCGTCGAAGGCGTGGCAGGCGACGCCAGTCACGTGCGCAACATCTTCATCAACAGCATCAAGAACGGGGTGGACAGCATCGTCGTTGCGCGCGAGGGGCGCATCGTGATCGACGAGAAGGGCGACAAGTTCATCGTCATGGATCAGGGGCGCCGTTATGACGGCGTCAACAAGCCGGACGACTTTCGCGTCATGGAGTTCGAACGCTACGGCGTGCTGGTCTCGCCACAGTCGCAAAGTGCGATCAACGATACCTCGGTTCGCTCGTTGCCGACCCACGAGTTGCTGCGGGACGTGAATTCCTTCAAGCTCGGCGAGCTGATGTGGCGCATTTCGCTGCCGGTCATGGCCGTGTTGCTGATGCTGCTGGCGATCCCGCTCGGCTTCACCAACCCGCGTGGCGGCCGCTCGGCCAACCTGCTGATTGCGCTGCTTTTGTATATCTTCTACAGCAACATGGTGAGCGTGCTGCAGGCTTCCGTGGTCCAGGGCAGGCTGAATTTCTGGCTCGCCTGGTGGCCGCTGCACCTGACGGCAGCGCTTCTGATCATTGCCCTGTTTGCCTGGCGTCTCAACATCAACAGTCCGCGTCACCCGGCCGCTCGTTGGGCGAGCTTCAAGCGGCAATGGTTCACGCGCAAGGCGGTGGCGACGTCATGAGGATCATTGATCGCTACATTTCGAAGGAGATCATCGGCGCCGTGCTGTTCGCACTGGTGGCCTTCCTGGCACTGTTTGCCTTCTTCGATCTGATCGCGGAGCTGCCCCGGGTGGGGCACGGCGGGTATCAGCTGCGCCATGCCTTTGCCTATGTGGCACTCGGCCTGCCGGGTTACGTCTACGAACTCATGCCAATTGCCGCGCTGATAGGCACGATTTATGCGCTCGCGCAGTTCGCCTCGCGCTCGGAATTCACGATCATGCGTGCCTCCGGGCTCTCGACGGTAGGAGCGGGGTGGATACTGTTCAAGGTCGGCATCGTGTTCGTGCTCATCACCTTCCTGTTCGGCGAGGTTCTGGCACCGGCTGCCAGCAGCATGGGCGAGCGTCTGAAGCTGCAGGCCAGTGGCGCTTCGGTCTCGCAGGAATTTCGCTCCGGTCTCTGGACCAAGGACGTCATTCGCAGTGACGGCCTGAAGGGCGAGCCGGTCGGCTCGCGTTTTCTGAACGTGCGCGATGTCACGCCCGACGGCGAACTGCGTCACGTGAACGTGTACGAATTCGACCGCGAGCTTCACCTGACGGCGAGCGTGGAGGCCGAGCGCGGTGAATATCTGGGCAACAACGTGTGGCGCCTGTCGAATGTCAAGGAGACCACGTTCAACGCCAGGAACGTCGATTTCAGTGCGGCGGTCTCGAGCCGCAGGCTGGCAGAACGCGATCTGGTCTCCGAAGTCACCCCCGACATCCTGTCGGTCCTGTTCGCCGATCCCGATCGCATGTCGGCCTACGGCCTGGCGCTGTACACCCGCCACCTGGCGGAGAACAACCAGACCACCGAGCGCTACGAAATCGCGTTCTGGAAGAAGGTGTTCTACCCGCTGGCCGTACTGGTCATGATGGCACTGGCCCTGCCTTTCGCCTACCTGCACTTCCGGTCGGGAGGCGTGAGCCTGAAGATCTTCATCGGGGTGATGATCGGCATTTCCTTCCACCTGATCAACAACCTGTTTTCCCATATCGGCCTGCTCAATACCTGGCCGCCGTTGACGACGGCGGTGCTGCCGAGCCTGACTTTCCTGCTCATTGCGATCGGCGCCCAGATCTGGGTGCAAAGGCGCTGACGATGGCCGTGCGCGCGCTCGTCCTGTTCGCCCACGGCGCCCGCGACGCGCGCTGGGCCGAACCGTTCCGGCGCTTGCAGGACATCATCCGCCGCGAGCGGCCGGATCTGTTCGTGGAACTTGCCTTTCTTGAACTGATGGAGCCGCGTCTTCCGGAGCTGGCTCGGGATCTTGCCGCGCGCGGGTGTACCGAGATGAAAGTGGTCCCCGTTTTCTTCGGCCAGGGTGGCCACGTGCTACGGGATTTGCCGCTTCTGATCGACCGCTTGCGCGCCGATCATCCGCAGATGCGGATCGAAGCTGCGGCGGCGGTAGGGGAGGATGTCGACGTGCTCAACGCCATTGCGCGCTACTGCATCGGCACGCTGAACTGAATTTGCGCGGGCGGGAATCCTTGCCCGGCTAAGTTTCCGTTCCCGATTCGGCTTGTGCGCCGCGTTTGCCCAGCGCGTGCCCGAACATCACCAGCACCGGACCCTGGCAAGCCGCCAGCCCTTGTTCCAGATCCGCAAGGCGCAGATGCATCACGCGTTCATTGTCGCGGCTGCAGTTCTCGACCACGATCACCGGCAGCTCGGGCGAGCGGCCCTGCTCCAGCAGCTTTTGTGCAGTGGTGATCGCTTCGCGTCCGCCCATGTACTGAATCAGGGTATCGCAGTCGGGCAGGGTGGTCTGCTCGGGATGGCCAGGCGCAATACTCGATGTGAAAAACGCTACGCTGCGTGCCACGCCGCGCTTGGTCAGCGGCTGTTTCGTCGATGCAGCAGCGGCCAGCGCCGCCGTGATACCGGGGACGATCTCGACGTCGATGCCGGCTTCTTCCAATGCGCGCAGTTCTTCGTCGGCCCGCCCGAACAGCATCGGGTCGCCGCCCTTCAGGCGCACGACGACGCCGTACTTGCCGGCACACTCGACCAGCAGGCGATTGATCTGCACCTGCGCGGTTGAACGCTGGCCGGAGCGCTTCCCGACCGAGATCTTCTCGGCCTGCGGGCACAGCGACAGCATTTCCGGGGTGACGAGGGCATCATGCAGCACGACATCGGCCCGTGCAAGGATGCGCGCCCCCCGCACCGTGATGAGATCGATTGCGCCGGGACCGGCGCCGACCAGATAGACCTTGCCGGCCGGTCGGACGCCGAAATCGGAGGAAGACATGGAATGCGGATGGAGTTCAGTCCAGCCGAATCATACCGGCAGCCACTGTCTGGTGCGACACCTCGTCGATCAGGATGAAGGAACCCGTTGCCCGAATGTCATCGTAGGCATCGGCAGCCAGCGGTTGCTGGACGTTGATCGCTACCGTCGCGATGTCATTGAGATTCAGCGTGTCGGCAGGCCGGCGCTCCTGGGTGTTGATGTCGAGCAGGGTATCGACCTTCGTCACGCGCGCCGCGACCTGTCGGGTCGTGTGCTTGAGCCAGTACTTGCGGCGTGCATCGAGTGGCTCCTCGGACAGCCAGCAGATGTCCGCCTTGACCGTCTTGAGCGGTGTGGCCGGACGGTCGGCCGCAGCCAGCATGTCACCGCGCGAAATGTCCAGATACTCTTCCAGCAGCAGCGTAATCGACTGGCCGGCGCGCGCTTCGTCCAGCGAGCCGTCGAAGCTGAGGATATCCCTGACGGTTGCGCTCTGGCCGCCCGGCTGCACGCGCAGCTGGTCGCCCTTCTTCACCTTGCCGGCTTCGATTCTGCCCATGTAGCCGCGGAAGTCGTTGGCTTCATGACCATTGTGGCGCGCCACCAGCTGCACCGGAAAGCGCAGCGGTTCGTCGTGCAATTCTTCATAGACGGGCAGCGACTCCAGCAGCGCGATCAGGGTCGGCCCCTGGTACCACGGCATGCGCTGCGACGCAGTGACCACATTGTCGCCGGCCAGCGCGGACAGCGGGATTGGATGTACGTCGGTCAGGCCGAGGCGCGACGCGAACTTGCGGTAGGCGGAGACGATGGCGTCGTAGACCTTCTGGTCGTAGTCGACAAGGTCCATCTTGTTGACGGCGACGATCACGTGTTCGATGCGCAGCAGGTGGGCAATGGTCGAGTGACGCTTGGTCTGCGTGAGCAGTTGCGCTTCGCCGCTTTCGTCGAACTTCACCTTCGAGACGTCGACCAGGATGATGACGGCGTCGGCGGTCGACGCGCCGGTCACCATGTTACGCGTGTACTGCTCATGGCCGGGCGTGTCGGCGATGATGAACTTGCGCCGGGGGGTGGCGAAGTAGCGGTAGGCGACGTCGATCGTGATGCCTTGCTCGCGCTCGGCTTCCAGACCGTCCGTCAGCAGGGACAGATCGACGGTGTCGCCGACCGTGCGCTTGTGCTTGGCGCGCGAAATCGCATCCAGCTGATCCGCGAAGATGCCCTTGCTGTCATACAGCAGGCGTCCGATCAGCGTGCTCTTGCCATCATCGACCGAGCCCGCGGTAATGAAGCGCAGCAGGCCGCGGCCGGTCTCGGCGGCGGCGTCTGCCTGGTCCAGTGTCTCAACGACGGCGTTCATCAGAAATATCCTTCCTTCTTGCGTTTTTCCATCGAGGCCTCGGACGTCTGATCGTCCATCCGGGTGGCCCCGCGTTCGGTGATCTGAGTGACGGCGGTTTCGGCGATGATGGCGTCCACCGTTGTCGCATCGGACGCGACCGGGCAGGTGCAGGAAATGTCACCGACGGTGCGGAAGCGCACGGTGCGGGTTTCCACCATTTCGCCTTCGCGCGGCGGTGTCAATTCGGTCAGCGGCACCAGCAGGCCATTGCGCGGGATCACCTGGCGCTCGTGCGCGAAGTAGATTGAGGGCAGGGCAAGCTTCTCGCGTGCGATGTACTGCCAGACATCGAGTTCGGTCCAGTTCGAGATCGGGAATACCCGCATGTTCTCGCCCGGATGCACGCGCGTGTTGTAAAGATCCCAGAGCTCGGGGCGCTGCGCCTTCGGATTCCATTGGCCGAACTCGTCGCGGAAGGAGACGATGCGTTCCTTGGCGCGCGCCTTCTCTTCATCGCGGCGTGCACCGCCGATACAGGCGTCGAATCCGTGTTGCGCGATGGTTTCCAGCAGGGTGACGGCCTGGGCGGCATTGCGCGAATCGGTCTGCGGGTTGCGCAGGCGAACGGTGCCGCGCTTGATCGAGTCTTCCACCGATCCGACGATCAGGCGCTCGCTCAGCTCGGCCACGCGGCGGTCACGGAATTCGATCACTTCCGGGAAGTTGTGCCCGGTGTCGATATGCACCAGCGGGAACGGGAACTTGCCCGGACGGAAAGCCTTTTCGGCGATGCGCAGCAGCACCACCGAATCCTTTCCCCCCGAGAACAGCAACGCCGGGTTCGTGCACTCGGCCGCGACCTCGCGCATGATGTGGATCGCTTCGGATTCCAGCCAATCGAGATGACGGTTGCTGGCCTGATCGAGGAAGATTTTTTCGACTGCGGTGTTCATGTGGATGCCTGCCTTGTTCAAACTTCTTGCCTTTCAAGGGAGGTTGGGAGGTGGTTTATGAGTGTTTTTGACACCCATCC
>JAEZHR010000279.1 GCA_023416415.1 Pseudomonadota bacterium | reverse complement strand
CTGATGCGCCACCCCGCGTTCACGCTCAGGAACCCGAACCGCGCCCGCAGTCTGATCTTCAGCTTCTGCAACGGCAACCCGGCGCAGTTCCATGCGCCGGACGGCAGCGGCTACGCCTTCTGGGCCGAACAGGTCATCGCACTCAATGCGATCAATCCGCAGGTCGCCGCGCGCCTGGTGCGCACGCTGGATCGCTGGCGCAAGTACGCGCCCGGCCTGCAGGACGGCATGCGCGCGGCGCTGGAGAAGGTTGCCGGCACACGCGGCCTGTCCAAGGACGTGCTGGAGGTCGTCACCAAGGCCCTGTCGAATACATGAAACACACTGTCGTTCCCGCGAAGGCGATTGACCGCCCCGCGGGAGTCCAGGGGATGCCGATCCGCCAGTGCGGATGTCCCTAGGCGCGCGACATAAAGAATAGTCACCACCGGAACCCGCAATGAAAAAACGAGTCAGTCTCACCCAGTATCTGGTTGAAGAACAGCGCCTGCACAATACGATCCCCGCCGAGTTGCGCCTGTTGATCGAAGTCGTCGCCCGCGCCTGCAAGACCATCAGCTTCTCGGTCGGCAAGGGCGCGCTTGGCGAAGTGCTCGGCAGCGCCGACAGCGAGAACGTGCAGGGCGAAATCCAGAAAAAGCTGGACGTGATCTCCAACGAGATGCTGCTGCAGGCCAACGAATGGGGCGGCCACCTCGCGGCCATGGCCTCCGAGGAAATGGAAGGCATCTTCCCGATTCCGCATCGTTACCCGAAGGGCGAATACCTGCTGCTGTACGATCCGCTCGACGGCTCTTCGAACATCGACGTCAACGTCTCCATCGGCACTATCTTCTCCGTGCTCCACGCACCGGAAGGCATGGGCGAGCCGACCGAGGAAGCCTTCCTGCAACGCGGCAGCAAGCAGGTTGCCGCCGGCTACGCCGTCTATGGCCCGCAGACGGGGCTGGTGCTCACCACCGGCAACGGCGTGCACTGCTTTACGCTGGACAAGGAAATGGGCTCCTGGGTACTGACCCAGCGCGACATGCAGGTTCCGGCCGAGACCAAGGAGTTCGCAATCAATGCCTCCAACGCACGCCACTGGTACCCGCCGGTCAAGCGCTACGTCGATGAGCTGCTCGCCGGCGAAACTGGTCCGCGCGGCAAGAACTTCAACATGCGCTGGATTGCCTCCATGGTGGCCGACGTGCATCGCATCCTCACCCGCGGCGGCATCTTCATGTACCCGGCCGACGCGCGCGAACCGGAGAAGCCCGGCAAGCTGCGGCTGATGTACGAAGCCAACCCGATGTCCTTCCTGATCGAACAGGCCGGCGGCGCCGCCACCAACGGCCGCCAGCGCATCCTCGACATCCAGCCGACGAAGCTGCACGAACGCGTGGCGGTCTTCCTCGGCTCGAAGGCCGAGGTCGAACGCGTGACTGCCTACCACGACGAACAGGCTTGACGGATTGATCACGCCTTCTCGCGCAGGCAGGAAAGGGGCTAGCGGGAGGGCTTGATTTATTGATAGAATGCGCGCTTTCGCCGTTGTAGCTCAGTTGGTAGAGCAACTGATTCGTAATCAGTAGGTCGGAGGTTCGACTCCTCTCAACGGCACCAGAAATCAAGGGGTTAGCGGCAACGCTAGCCCCTTTTTTTCATTTCTGCTGTGCCGGGAATGTGCCATCCAACAGCACATCGACCATACGGCATGCTTGTAGCCCCTCGTTTTTTAGGGCCGATCAGAAGTAGAGGGCTGGTGAGATCGTTTCAAGTATTTGCACGGGCGGCAGGCAGCCGAGTGATTCATCGGGCCCTCATGGTTGTATCGATGGCGCCAGTCTTCTGCCACGCGGCGCGCCTCTTTCAAGCTGCCAAAGACGTAGCAATCCAGAACCTCCGTGCGATACGTCCGGTTACTTTGTTGATCCAAGCCTGCTGCGCAGCCCTCAATTCACCGGCGAGACCACCCTCAAGCGCATTCAGCCACACCGCCTGGCCGCTCTGGTCTTGGAAGACCTGCAGCGCTACCCCAGATCGGCCATCAGCGATATCCACCAGCGTGTCGGCGGCGAAATCCATCCCAAGCAAGTCAAGCGCGCTGGAAGAGCTGATCGAGCGCGGGGAAGTCCGCTTTGAGGGTAACAACCGCTGGCGGAGGTATTGGGCGGTGGCAGGAGCAGCCTATCGGACAACCTGCGTTCTATCGTCGATAGATGGGCGATAGAAGCTGGGCGATACGTCGGAAGCCGCCTGAAAAAGCAAGGATTTCTATCGACCCAAGGCGAAGAAAGCCGGGAGATAGAACGCGGCCCTATAGCCGCAACAACCCATTCCCTCCTGCTCAAGCATCGCGCCTGAGCAGGGCTCAACGAATCGAAACTGGGCTTTAAAAATGACAAGCAACGAACAACGCGCCGCACTACAGCGCAAGATCTGGGATATCGCCAATGACGTTCGCGGTGCCGTCGACTCCTCTCAACGGGACCAGAATTAAACGGCTTACGCGATCAGCGCGTAAGCCGTTTTCTTTTTGTCTTCCCCAAAACACGAGCGCACAGGATCAGCGCAGTTCCCGTTGCCGGCGAAAGGCGGTCGGCGTCACCCCCACCCGCTTCTTGAAAATCCGGCAGAAATAGGCAGGGTCCTTGTAGCCTAGTTCGTAAGCGATCTGGACCACCGGTGCGGCGACGTGGATCAGGCGTCGTCTTGCCTCCAGCAGCAGGCGCTGCTGGATGAATTCGGCGGCGGGCTGGCCGGCCACGGCGCGGGAGAGGCGGTTGAGCTGGCCTTCCGTCATTCTCAGTGCTGCCGCGTAGCTGGCCAGGGGCCAGTGGTCCCGGTAGTGTTCTTCCACCAGCTTGCGGAAACGGCCGAAGCGTTCGGCGCGGCCCCGCCTGCGGCCGTCCTCGGCCGCCTGGGCCGCCGCCAGTTGCGCGCGCGCGACGTGCAGCAGGGCGGCCCGCACCAGCCATTCGAGCATGGCGGCGCGCCCCGGCGCTTCGCGCCGGAACTCCGCATCCACCTGGGCCAGCAGCGCCATCAGGGCAGGATGCGTCTCTTCTCCGAGCGGCACGACACACGCCTCGGCAAACAGCCGGGCGGTGAGGCCGGCTTCGTCGAAGAACGGTGTCTCCGCTACGGTGAGCACATGGCCGCGCGTGCCGCGTTCGAACCGGAAGGCATGCACGGTCGCGGGCGGCACGGCGATCACGGCCGGTGGTGTCGCTTCCAGCCGGCGCTCGTCGAGCAGCACCGAGGCGCGGCCGCTGTCGACCACCAGCAACTGGAAGAGTCCGCGATGGACATGGGCATCGATTTCCCAGTTGTGCTTTTCGCTGCGGCTCTGGATGTCTTCGATATGGACGAACTCGGCGTCGGTGGACGTTTCAGCCTCGCCATAGAGGGAAAACGTCGGGATGTCCCGCATGGCGCGCCGCCCCGCAATACCGGACTGTTGCGCCAAGGGCTTGATTTGATTGTTGTGCGCTGCACCCAAGGAATCTCCCTCCTGTTTCGGCAAAACGCGTGAAAAGTGCAATTCTATCCGCGCTTCGTCCATTCCTTCGCCTGCGCCCTCGCTTTACATTGCAGACATCGCGAATCCCGCGAATACAAGCCAAGGAGAGGAGGACACCATGCCGTTCAGTTTCGATCCGTATTCGCCCGCAGTGGATGCGGATCCGTTTCCGTTCTACAAGATTCTGCGTGACGAATACCCCTGCTTCTGGAGCAAGGAAGCCAATATGTGGGTGCTGTCGCGTTATGCCGACATCGTCACCGCGCTGAACGACTGGCAGACCTTCTCGTCCGCCCAGGGCAATCTGATGACCGAGCTGCCCAATCGCGCCGGCGCGACCCTGGGCACCACCGATCCGCCCCGCCATGACCGCCTGCGCGGCCTGGTCCAGCATGCCTTCATGAAGCGCAACCTGGAGAGCCTGGTGGAGCCGATCAGGCAGATCGCCCGCGAAACCGCAGCGCCCCTGGCGGACATGAAGCAGTTCGACTTCATTTCCGAGTTTTCGTCCAGGTTCACCGTGCGCGTCCTGTGGGCGGCACTGGGCCTGCCACTGGGCGACGAGAAGAC
>JAEZHR010000271.1 GCA_023416415.1 Pseudomonadota bacterium | reverse complement strand
ATCTCGTGATCCACAACGGCATCGACACGCAGCATTTCTCCGATCGCTACAGCGCGGCCGAAAAAGCACGGCTGCGGGCGCACTACGGCTTTGCGCCAAGCGACTACGTGATCGGCCTGTGCGCCGCGCTGCGGCCGGAAAAGGCGCATGAAGATCTCGTTGCCGCCATCGCCTGCCTGCGCGCGCAAGGCCTGCCGGCACGTGCCCTGCTCATCGGCGACGGGCCGCAGCGCGGCGCGATCGAGGCGGCGATTGCGGAGCATGAGCTGCAGGATGCGGTGCGCATCACCGGCTTCTGCGCCGACGTGCGTCCGCTGATCGCCGCGTGTGATGTCATGGCCATCACCTCGCACAGCGTGGAAACTTTTTCGATTGCCGCGCTCGAAGCCATGGCGCTGGGAAAACCGATGGTCATGACCGATATCGGCGGCGCTGCGGAACAAATCACGCCCGGCGTGAATGGCTTTCTCTATCCGCGTGGCAACATCGATGCCCTGTGCGACGCGCTGCGGATACTGCAGGCACGCGGCATGCGCACCACCATGGGCGGGCAGGCCCGCGAGAGCGTCGTACAGCGCTTTTCGCTGGAACGCATGGTGGATGCCTATGCTCGCCTGTTCGAAGACATGGTGAGCAAGGACGGTCTGGCACGGGAGGCGCAACGTGTGGCCTAGGGGACGGTCGGACTCGCATGCGGACGGAAGCCGCGCAAGCCTGAGGAGCAGCGCCGCCTTCCTTGGCATTGCAGGCGGCATCGAATTCCTGCTGCAGATGGCGATTCCCATCCTGCTCGCGCGCGTGCTCGACGAAACGGTGTTCGCGCAGTACCGCTTGCTGTGGCTGTTGGCCGGCACCGTGCTGGCAATCGCGCCCCTGTTCATGCCGCAGTCGCTGTTCTATTTCCTCAACCGTGCCGAAGGAAGCGAACGGCGTGCCTACGCCGGCAATGTGATCGGTTTCCTGTGCGTGGCCGGCCTGCTGTCGGGCCTCGCGGTATCGAACCTGAACCCCTGGTTGCCGGAAAGCCTGCATGCGCTTGTGCAGGACGCCGGTGCGCTGTCATCGTGGTTCATGGCGCTGTGGGTGGTTGCATCGGTGCTCGACGCCCTGCCCACGGCCGACGGTCGGGCCTCCTGGCAGGCGGGTGCCATCGTGGCCCTGGCCGTGCTGCGTACGGCACTGCTGGCCGCGGCCGCCCTGTTCTCCGGCGACATTGCATCGATTGCTGCAATCATGCTGGCGGTGGCAGCCGCCAAGATCCTGCTTGTCGTGTTCTACGTGCGGCGCTATCTGCCCGGCACCGTCCTGGGAGATGGCGTCCTGCTGCGCCGCCAGCTCGCCTATGCGTTGCCGTTCGCGGTGGGTCATGCGCTGTTCCTGCTGCGGGTGCAGGCCGATCAGTGGGTGGTGGTGAGCTTGCTGCCGGCGGCCATGTTTGCCGCCTTCTCGGTGGCCGCCGTCGTGCTGCCGGTCGGTTCCCTGATCCGGCAGCCGGTCAACAACGCGATGCTGCCGCGCCTGAACCAGCTGGTTGCCGCCGGCGAAAACACGCAGGCAGCGCGGCTGATCGCGCTGTCCAACGGCGCCTCCGGCATGCTGCTGATTCCGCTCGCCGGCAGTTTGATCGCCTGCGCACCGGAACTGGTCGAGCTCATCTATACCAGCCGTTATGCCGCGGCGGCTCCGGTCATGCAGGTCTATCTGGTCGGATTGATGATTTCCGCGCTCGCGGTCGGCCACACCCTCTCGGCGCTCGGGCGCGGGCGATTCGCGGCAATCAACAGCGGCTGCTGCCTGCTTCTGTCCATGCCCCTGTGCATCGTTCTGATCGGGCCCCTGGGCATGCCGGGCGCAGCAGCCGGCAGCATGGCGGCGCTGGCCTTCGGCGAAGCCTGGAACCTGACAGTGGTTGCGCGCACGCTGGGCGCGCCGGTATTGACGCTGGTCAACTGGCGGGCCTTGCTGCCTGCAGCCGGAGCGACCGCCTGTGCGCTGCTGCTCGTGCAGTCCGTCTCGACCGGCTGGGAGATGCCGGCATGGCAGGCGCTGCTGGCCAAGGGCGCGCTGTACACGCTCGGCTTCGTGCCCCTGTTCCTGCTGCTGGGCGGCTGGCGGGCGGCAGAGGTGCTGAGCGGCTTTCGAAAAGATCCTGCAATGATGGGAGGAGGCGCACATGAAACCGCATGAACCGCTGGTGAGCGTCATCATCGTGGCACAGGACCATGCGCGCGAGATCGACGGCGCGCTCGCCAGCCTTGTGGCCCAGACTTACGAAAACTTCGAAGTGCTGGTGGTCGATGACGGTTCGACCGATGGCACGTCCGAGCGCGTCCAGCACTTCCGGGATGAGCGGGTACGTCTGGTGCGCCACGTGCTGCGGCGCGGCATGGGGATGGCTCTGCAGACCGGCGCCGAGATGGCGCGCGGCCGCTTCATCGCCCTGCTCGATCCCGACGCGCGCGCGCTGCCGCAGCGCCTCGCCATGCAGGTCGCCGCATTCGAAGCCGACCCGCAACTGCAATTGGTCGGCTCGCACCTGGGCGTGGACGATGCGAACGGACAGCGCACCGGCACGGTGTGGCGGCGTCCGCTCGAATCCGATGCGATTGTGGCCGAGCTGCTCCTGCGTGATTGTCTGTCGGGCGTGATGCTGCGCAGCAGCGCATGGCCGCAGACCGAGCCCTGTTTGCTGCCGGCCGCGCATGCGTACTGGCTCAACGCAAACGTGGCCGCCGCCGGCAAGCTTGCCAACATCGATGCCGTGCTCACCTGCGTGCGCCGGCACGCGGCGCCGCAATCGCGTGTGCGCGAAGCACTGGTCGAATCCTGCGTGCGCGAAGTGATGCGCATGCAGATCCGCCGGCTCGGCATCGAGCCGAGCGAGCGCGAACTGATGCTCAATCGCCATATCGGCGCCTACACCCTGCCCTCGTCGCCGCAGTTGCTGCATGAGGTCGAGGCCTGGCTGATCAAGCTGTTCCTGGCCAACTGCGAAAGCGGCCGCTATCCCGCACGCGCCTTCAACCGCATGATCGGATGCGAGTGGTACGAAGTGTGCAAGTTCGCCGCGCCCATTGGCAAGGAGGCGCTGCAGACCTGGCGCGCTTCACCCCTGCTCAAGCACTGGTTCCCCTCGGTTCCCGAACGCGCGCGCTTCATCGCGAAATGCCTGTTGCGCCACGAGCGCGAAGGCAATGTGGCCGCCATGGCCTGAGGCAGCATGCGCGCAGTCGCAGTCCTTCTATCGCTGCTGTTGTCGCTGCTGGCTTGCGCGCAGGCGCTGGCCAGCGGCGCTTACCCGGGTCTGCGCGACATGCAGATCGGCGGCAAGCATGGCGATTCCGGCGCTTACGACGACCCGCGCCGCATTCCACGCCACGACAATCCCACCTTCGGGCGCGACCGTGACTGGAGCAGGGGCGACCCTTGCGGCGGGAGCGCTGCAGCGAAGCGCGTCAAGACGGCCAACCCGAAGCACCTTCCCGGCCAGTACACAATCCAGAGCGTAGCCTACGGCCATGCCGACGTCGCCGTGCCCGACATTACGAAGGACATTGCCCACAACATCGCCACTCCGATTGCCGGGTGCGACGAACAGCTCGCGCTGCACGCGCACAGCGGGCTGCCGCGCGATGCCAGCGGACGCACGCCGCGCGATGCGAAACAAGACGACCTCCGGAACCTCAACTTCCCCGTCCAGAGCCGGTCGGATGATCACGCCAGGCGCGATCCGCAATGGCTGGCTGTGGGTGACGGGCGCGTCCATTTCGCGTCCGCACCGACGTTCGTCGTCGGGGACTTCGGGAACGTGACAGCGCGCTCGCAATTCGTCACGGCCAAGGCCGAAGTCCATCCGCAGCTGCGCGAACCCGTGCCGCGCACCATGTTCATCGGCAGCTCCGACAACGACCGCTCGCATTCCGCATACCGCGCCGCTCAGGAGGCCTTGCCGGAAAG
>JAEZHR010000219.1 GCA_023416415.1 Pseudomonadota bacterium | reverse complement strand
CGACCGATTATGTCTCCAATATCCGCGAACTTGCAAGCCGTGCGCTGCCGCATTGCAACGGCCGCGCGGGCGGCCGGGCGCGATGCGCAAGATGTGCGTTTGCTGGCGGTATCCAAGACCTTCGATGCGGCTGCCGTCATCACGGCAGCCGATGCCGGTCAGCACGCCTTCGGGGAGAACTACGTGCAGGAGGCCATTGACAAGATGGCAGCGGTGCGTGCCGCGCGCCCGGAGCTGATGCTGGAGTGGCACTTCATCGGACCTTTGCAGAGCAACAAGACGCGCGCGGTGGCCGAGCAGTTTGCGTGGGTGCACTCGGTTGATCGCCTGCGCATCGCGCAGCGGCTGTCCGATCAGCGCCCGTCCGGACTGCCGCCCTTGAACATCTGCTTGCAGGTCAACATCAGCGGCGAGGCCAGCAAGAGCGGCGTGGAGCCTGCAGACGTGCTTGCTCTTGCACGGGAAGTCGTCGGACTGCGCGGTGTGCGCTTGCGCGGACTGATGGCTATTCCCGAACCCACCGACGACGAGCAGGCGCAGCGCGCGCCGCTGCGTGCCCTGCGCGAACTGTTCGACCAGGTGCGCGCCGCAGGGATCGAAATGGATACGCTGTCGATGGGCATGTCGGCGGATCTGGAGGCGGCGGTGGCGGAAGGCGCGACCATCGTACGCATCGGATCGGCCATTTTTGGACACAGGAATTATGCAAACTGAAATGAAGATCGGATTCATCGGCGGCGGCAACATGGCGGCGGCCCTGATCGGCGGACTGGCCGGCAAACTGACGGATGGCGCCAGCATCCACGTGGTGGACCTGAACCCGGAGGCGCTGGCGCGTCTGCGGCAACAGTTCGGTGTAATGACCGCACAGACGATCGACGATCGGCTGGCGCAGTGCGACGTGATCGTGCTGGCAGTCAAGCCGCAACAAATGAAGGACGTGGTTGCGCAGTTGCGTCCGCATGTCGGCCAGCAACTGGTGCTGTCGATTGCGGCGGGCATACGCGGCGCGGATCTGTCGCGCTGGCTCGGCGGACATCGCGCCATCGTGCGCACCATGCCCAACACCCCGGCGCTGGTCGGCAAGGGTATCACCGGCATGGTGGCGCTGGATGGCGTCTCTGCGCAACAGCGCGAGGCGGCCGATGCCATCCTGCGCGCGGTGGGCGCGACGGTCTGGCTCGACGATGAGTCCCTGATCGATCCGGTCACGGCGATCTCCGGGAGCGGCCCGGCCTATGTGTTCTATTTCATCGAGGCGATGCAGCAGGCGGCGCAGGAGATGGGCTTGAGCGAAGAGCAGGGCACGCAGCTGGCAATTGCCACCTTCGCCGGCGCGGCCGAGCTTGCGGCACGTTCGACCGAGCCGGTGTCGCTGCTGCGCGAGCGCGTGACCTCAAAGGGCGGCACGACCTATGCGGCGCTGACCAGCATGGAAAGCGCCGGCGTCAAGCCGGCGCTGGTGGCGGCAATGAAGGCGGCCGCTGCGCGCGGGCGCGAACTGGGCGAGGAATTCGGAGCGGATTGATCAGCGCAGCGCCGCGAGCAACGGCAACAGCTGACGCCAGGTGCGCAGGCCGAACGAAACACCGCGTGTCCACGCGGTCAGTCGGGCCGGGCGCAGCAACAGCAGGCCGAGCGCGGCGGTGGCAAGCCATTCCGGGTGCTGACGCACGCGGGCGAAGATGTGCAGGCTGCTTTGGATCGTGCCAACGGTGGGGCGATTCCAAGGGTGTCGTGGATCAGGCGGGCGCGCAGGGTCCGGGAGCGCAGCAGCAGGACATGCTTGCGTCGCGCTGCATCGCGCCTCATCGCTCAGCGGCGTCCGATGAGGAGCCCGGCGATCAGGCCGGCAGCGGCGCCGATGCCGATAGCCTGCCAGGGATTTTCGCGCACATAGGTGTCGGCGCGGTCGGCAGCCTCGCGTGCGGCCTGGACCAGTTGTTCTTCCATGTCCGAAAGATTGTCGCGCGCCACGCTCATCGTTGATTCGAAGCGGGCACGTGCCTGCTGATAGCCTTCGTCCACATGAAGCGTCGTGCCGCGCAACAAGTCCTCGGCGTCCTTGATGACCAGTTTCAGGTCTTCGATCAGACCATGGCGTCCATTCCCGTTTCCCTTCTCTGCCATCTTCGCGTCCTTTGATTTTCGGGTCTGTCCGAGTGTAGGGAGGGGCAGGCGTGCCGGCATTGTTCCCAGTCAAACAGCGGGGCGCAGCGCGTAGTCGAGAGCGACGCCTGCGAAAATCGCCGCGCCCAGCCAGTTGTTGTGGCGGAAGGCGGCAAAGCAGCCCGTGCGTTCGCGATCGCGGATCAATGTGTAGTGATAGAGCGCGCACAGAACCGCGATGCCGAGGCCGGCGACGAACCATGCGCGCAGGCCGAGTTCCCAGCCGACCAGGAAGATGATGCCAAACGCGAGCGCGTAGCACAGCATGATGGCGGCGATGTCGAAGCGGCCGAAGGTGATGGCCGAAGTCTTGATGCCGATCTTCAGATCGTCGTCGCGATCGACCATCGCGTATTCGGTGTCGTAGGCAATCGCCCAGAAGATGTTCGCCAGCAGCAGCAGCCAGGCGGCTGGCGGCACCGTGTCCTGGACGGCCGCGAAGGCCATCGGGATTCCGAAGCCGAAGGCAATGCCGAGATAGGCTTGTGGAATGGCAAAGAAGCGCTTGAAGTAGGGATAGGTGGCGGCGATGAGTGCTGCCGCCACCGACAGCAGCTTGGTCAGCAGGTTCAGCGGCAGGATCAGCGCGAATGCGATCAGCGCCAGCACGACGGCGACCATCACGGCCTCGCGCGGCGAAATCTTCCCGCTGGTGAGCGGACGTTCCGCGGTGCGCTTGACGTGACGGTCGAAGTCGCGGTCGGCGTAGTCGTTGATCGCGCAACCGGACGAGCGCATGAGCGCGGTGCCGAGCGTGAAGATGACGATCAGATGCCAGTCCGGCAGGCCGCCGGAGGCCAGCCAGAGCGCGATCAGCGTCGGCCACAGCAGCAGAAGGATGCCGATCGGCTTGTCAAGGCGCACCAGGCGCACGTAAAGCTGGAGGCGGTTCATCGTCGTCATGCAGCGGCCATCGCTTCATCCGCAAGCATGGTCACGCCGTTGAGCGCGCAGGACAGCACTGCATCGCGCACGGCTTCGATGGCCGGCCCGCGCGTGAAGGTCTTGCGCGCCGCAATCACCACGCGGCGCGACGGAGCAGGTTCGGCGAAAGGCACGTAGCGAAGCATGCCGTCAGGTGCATTCATGTCCGGAATGGAGGCCATCGGCAGCACGGTCACGCCGATGCCCGAGGCGACCATGTGGCGGATGGTTTCCAGGGAGGAGCCTTCGAAGGTACGTGCGATGCCGTCGCCCGTGGTCGAGAAGCGCGACATTTCGGGGCAGACTTCCAGCACCTGATCGCGGAAGCAGTGCCCGTTGCCGAGCAGAAGCATGGTTTCCGATTTCAGTTCCTCTGCGTTGATGGTGTCGCGGTCGGCCCATGGATGATGGCGCGGCAACGCGACCACGAAGGGTTCATCGTACAGTGGCAGCACGTTGAGCCCCTGATCGGGGAAGGGCAAGGCCATGATGGCAGCATCGAGGTCGCCCTGGCGCAAGGATTCAATTAGGCGAGAGGTGAAGTTTTCCTGCAGCACGAGCGGCATCTGCGGCACGCGATCGATCAGGGTCTTGACCAGCGGCGGCAGCAGGTAGGGGGCGATCGTGTAGATCACCCCCAGACGCAGTGGGCCGGCCAGCGGGTCCTTGTTCTGCTTGGCAATTTCCTTGATGGTCGCGGTCTGTTCCAGCACGCGCTCGGCTTGCGCCACAATCTGGCCACCGATCGGAGTCAGCGACACTTCGCCGCCGCCGCGTTCGAAAATCAGCACGCCGAGTTCTTCCTCGAGCTTCTTGATGGCAACCGACAGTGTGGGCTGGGCGACGAAGCAGGCCTCGGCGGCGCGGCCGAAATGCTTCTCGCGCGCAACGGCGACGATGTACTTGAGTTCGGTGAGAGTCATGGCAATTCCTGAAGCCGGGCAGATAGTATAAGTCTATGCCTTCAGGTATTCCTCGCGTCCGCCCAGCCAGCGCGCCAGATGCGCATCGACCGTGGCCGGATCCTCGTGCAGCAGTCTTTCCGCCAGATCACGCGCCTTCTCTACCAGCCACTGGTCGGTCTGGAGATCGGCAAAGCGCAGCATGGCCTGGCCCGATTGGCGCGCACCGAGAAATTCGCCGGGCCCGCGGATTTCCAGGTCGCGCCGGGCGATCTCGAAGCCATCGGTGGTCTCGCGCATGATCTTCAGGCGCTCGCGCGCCACCGGTCCCAGCGGACTCTGATACAGCAGCACGCAGGCGCTTTCCGCCGCCCCGCGTCCCACCCGACCGCGCAGCTGGTGCAGCTGCGACAGGCCGAAGCGTTCGGCATGCTCGATCACCATCAGCGACGCATTCGGCACGTC
>JAEZHR010000166.1 GCA_023416415.1 Pseudomonadota bacterium | reverse complement strand
CCGCGAAGCCCAACAAGTGCCGGGAATCGCTTAGGTGCCACTGAAGTGCCACTGCGGCCAGCACTGCCTGCAACCCGGCAGAGGGCCTGCGTGCGTGGCGGGCCGATGCACGGCCTGGCTACTTGATCGCCAACCCTGTTGGCTGGGTCAATACACCGTCACCGGCCCGTTCACTGGCCCCGCCGGCCGGACTTCGATCGTGGTCGTGGTCGAGCGCATCACGCTGCCGCGCGGCACGCCGAATTGCGCCATCAGTTCCGCATAGGCCTCGTCGGCCAGCGAGCGCGAGGTTTCCTGAATCACCTTGCTGCGGTTGAAGGTGACGCGGTCGCCGGCACGGGTAAGAATCTTCACGTCCCGGCCACTGCCCATGGCGCTGAAGGCGGCCTTCACTTCGTAGGTCTTCGTGTTGATCAGACTGAAATCGGCCACGAGATCAAGTGCGAGCGTTGCGGTTAGGCCGGCCGAGCCCGGCAGCGGCATCGCGTCCTGACGGAATTCGATGTTGCTGACGGTGCCGAACAGCACGTAGTCAGCGCCGGGGTAAAAGCCCTTCTTGATGCGCTCGATGATGTCGTAGATCTGCTCGGTCGGCTGGCCCTTGTAGGGCTTGGCCTGCGTCAGGCGCACGCCGCCGCCCTTGAGCATGGCGCCCTTCAGGTCCGCAGTGTAGGTGCGCAGTTCGCCGCGCTCGATGTAGGTGTAGGTGCCTTCGGCTTCGAAGTAGCGGCTCTCGTTCTGCGCATCGATGCTGTCACGTGCGGAATAGGTGGTGCGGGTTTCGCGTTCGCGGCTGCTGGCCTTGACGCTGCTCTTGCTTTCGGCGGCGACGACGCGAAAGTATTCGCTTACCTTCTGCTCGTAGGTGAGGTCGGTAACCGCAATCTTCGGCGGCGCCGCGAAGGCGATGATCGATGCGCCGGCAAGGGCGACGGCGGTGCTGCCGCGCAGTACGGAGATGAAGTTCATGGCGCCTCCCTTAGCGCGTCGAAGTCTTGCGGATTTCCTTTTCTTCCTGCCACTCGACGAAGCCTTCCTCGACGTCGTAGAGCTTGAGGGTCATCTTGTACCAGACGTCCTTGGTGTTCTTGTTCTGCTTGACGATGGAGACGATCTCGCCTTCGAGCGAGTACTTGGCGGCGGTCATGTTGCCGATCTTCGCCGTGGTGTTCGCCTTGTACAGTCCGCTCTGGTTCTGGCGCTGCAGCTCATCGACACCGGCCTGCATTTCGTCGGCGCTGCGCACGAAGCGCACGCGGCGACTCTTGACCAGCGCGGTCTGGATCGAATTCATGATCGACTTGGTGTCGATGTATTCGCTGGTCTTGTTGCGCACGGCCGAGAGGGTGACGGTCGGGCGATCATTGAGCAGCGGGTCGGTGAGCAGCGAGCCAACCATCTTCTCCGCGATCAGTTGCAGGTCGGTCGAGCCGAACTCGTTGGTGACGGTCTCGACGGCCTTGGCGTCGCCGTAGTTGACGTCGCGCGCGAAGCGCACGGTCGGTTGCGACAGCGTGGTCGGACAGCCGGTCAGGACGACGGTGGCACCGAGCACGGCGCACAGGGAAGCAAGAGTCGCTGTTTTCATGGCAATGGATGCGGGTTGAAGTCGGTGGATTGGTTCAGCGCGGCTCGGCGCTCATCTCGATACGGAAGTCGGTGGCCTGCGGACCGTAGGCGGTGCCTCTGATGAACTGGTTCTGCTTGCCGAGGAAAACCAGTGGCTTCCAGACTTCGCCATCACCGACCTGCATGCCCATCTCGTCGACCCAGCGGAAGCGGTAGTACAGGCGCAGGTCGCGCGTGTCGGTGTTGCTGACCTCGGCCTGGGCCACCAGGATGCCGTTGCGGAACTGCGAGCGCAGGTCGATGACCTGCAAGCCCTGGAGCTCGCCCCGCACGATGAGCTTGGCAGCGATGCTGTCGCGCACGGCAGGTGGCACGCTGCTGACGTAGTACCACGGCTCCTGGATGTCGGTCTGCGCCTGCACGCCGAAGGCCGCGCACATGAGGGAAGCGGCTAGAGCCGCACGGTTGAACATGCGTTTCATGTTGATCCTGGTTGATTGATCAAACCGCGGGCTTGGCTGCCGCGGGGGTCTTCGGTTTCGGCGCGCGCTTGGGGCGCGGGGCCGGCTTTTTCGCTCCCTGATCGCTGCTTGCTGCCTGCGGCTTGGCCGCAGGCAGCATTTCAAGTTTGCCGAGATGAGCGACTTTGCCGAAGTAGGTCTTGTTGCCGTACACGCGCACCGGAACCACCATGTAGCGCCCGTCGATCTTCATCTTCGTCACCGCGTCGGGGTGGCCGGGCAGGCGTATTTCATACTCGCCGGGAGCGATGAAGGAGCGGGCAATGAACACGCGCTCGGGCAGCGCGCGCCACATGCGATCGTCAGCATCCGGTTCGGTGGCGGCAGCCACCAGATTGCCGACCAGGCCGCCGAACACTCCAAGCTGGCGATTCACCTGATTCTGGATCAGGCCCTTGCCGATGGCGCGCACTGCCGCCCGCGCCTGGATGCCCGGCAGTTGCTCGGACAGCGCCTTGCGCGCCATGGCGTTGAAGTCGGTCACCAGCGCGGCCGGCAGCATATTGTCGCCAACCATCACTTCCGTGACCTGAACCGGATTCTCTTCCGGGTAGATGACCGGGAAAGCGAGCGAGGTCATGATCAGACCGTTGGGCGTGGGTACCGGCAGGTTGATTTTCTGCGACTTGCGCGCCGGAGCATTGCCGGCCTCGATCACGAACAGCACGTCGGTCATGGCACGCTTGCGGCGAAAACCGGTGCGCGCATCGAGCCCGCGCAGACCGTCTTCGAGCGCGGGCGAACCGGGGCGCAGTTCGATGGCATGGCGGTACCCCGGCGCTGCCAGGCCGGGCTCGTTGAGCACTTCGTACAGGAAACCGGCAAGGTAATGCGAGAGCGCATTCTGATAGCCGTTTTTCAGTGCCAGCACGTCCGGATCATTCAGGGTTTCGACCGGATAGCCATCCAATTCCCTGGTCTCTGCCTTGACACCCTTTTCCTCTGCCTCCCTGGCCGCCTCGCTGGTCTCGCGCGCACGGAACTCGGCGATGATGGCTTCACGCTCGTGGGTACGCTTGATATCGACCCGGGCATTGTCCAGATCGCCCAGCACGAGGCGGTTCATTGCCATACGTGTGGAGAGCATCACCTTTTCATAGTCCTGCCCCTCATAGGGCAGAGACTTGTCGCCGCCGAACAGGGCGCCGACC
>JAEZHR010000107.1 GCA_023416415.1 Pseudomonadota bacterium | reverse complement strand
GGCGCGCACCTCGCCGAAATCCGCCAGATCCTCAGGAAAGGCGGTCAGGTCGGCAAGCGTCTGGATTTCATGATGCAGGAACTGAACCGTGAAGCAAACACGGTCGGCTCCAAAGCCGCGCTCAAGGAACTGGCAGATGCTTCGATGACCCTGAAGCTGCTGATCGAACAAATGCGCGAACAGGTCCAGAACCTCGAATAATTCTTTGGCAACACTGATATACCCCGTCATGCCCGAAACCTACACTTCGCCCGGCAGCCTTTTCATGGTGGTCGCACCCAGCGGTGCGGGCAAGTCCACTCTGGTCAATGCCCTTCTCGCGCAGGAACCGGCCATCAAGCTGTCAATTTCTTACACCACGCGCACACCGCGTCCTGCGGAGCAGGATGGCCGCGAATACCATTTCACCACCGTTGATGACTTCCTTGCGCGCCGGGAGGCCGGGGAATTCCTGGAATGGGCCGAGGTCCATGGAAACTACTATGGCACCTCGCGCTTGCTGATCGCCGCACAGATGCGCTTGGGTACGGACGTGCTGCTCGAGATCGACTGGCAGGGGGCGCAACAGGTAAAGAGGCAGTTTCCGCACGCGGTAGGCATCTTCATCCTGCCGCCATCGATTGATGCGCTTGAAGAGCGCCTGAAAAAGCGCGGACAGGACGAACCGCATGTAATCGCGCGTCGTCTGCTTGCCGCCGGGGGCGAGATCGCGCACGCCTCGGAGTTTGAATATGTTATTATTAATCAAGAGTTTGCAAGCGCTTTGTCAGAGTTGAGCGCCATCATCAAGGCCACTCGCTGCCGTCTTCCTCAACAGGCCGCACGCAACGCTGGCCTGTTTGCCCAACTCGGCATCCACGCCCGTCCGAACTGATTCCATTTTTATTCCGGAGCAACCATGGCCCGCATCACCATCGAAGATTGTCTGAAAGAGATTCCCAATCGTTTCCAGCTCACCCTGGCCGCCACCTACCGCGCCCGCCAACTGCTGCAGGGCCATACGCCGAAAGTTGAAGCGAAGGACAAGCCCACCGTGATCGCTCTGCGCGAAATCGCCTCCGGCAAGGTCGGCCTGGAAATGCTGAAGAAGGTACCCAGCTGAAGCGAATGACATCCCGCGCCCGGCTGTATCGGGCGCGCATCCCTGCAAATCGCAGGATGCCTTCTCGCCTCGCGACTGATATCCTTCCCGTATGAACCTGCTTCCTCCAGATTCAACGCTTTCAGTCGCACCGGCTACCGATTCGGCAGCCATCGAACGCACGCCCCGCACTTTCGACACCCCGCTCCCCGAGCCAAGCACCGCTTCAGTGGCGTCCGTCGCTCATCTCAACTCGAAACTCGCCGAGTACCTGACGGCTCTGGAACTCAAAAGCGTCAAGGATGCCTACCGCTTCTCGGATGAGATGCACCTCGGCCAGATTCGCAAGTCTGGTGAGCCCTACATTTCGCATCCGATTGCAGTGGCCGAGATCTGTGCAGACTGGAAGCTGGACGCGCAAGCCATCATGGCGGCCCTGCTGCACGACGTGATGGAAGACCAAGACGTACGCAAGGAAGAGCTGATTGAGCGCTTCGGACCATCGGTTGCGTCCCTGGTCGATGGTCTGTCGAAGCTGGACAAGCTCGAATTCCAGAGTCAGATAGAGGCCCAGGCCGAAAACTTCCGCAAGATGCTGCTGGCGATGGCGCGCGACGTGCGCGTCATCCTGGTCAAGCTGGCCGATCGCCTGCACAACATGCGCACCCTGGACGTGATGGCGCCGGAGAAGAAGCGTCGCATCGCGCGCGAGACCATGGAGGTCTACGTACCGATTGCGCACCGTCTCGGCCTGAACAACCTGTATCGTGAACTGCAGGACCTGGCCTTTGCCAATCTCTATCCGCTGCGCTACCGGACCCTCTCCAAGGCGGTGAAGGCCGCGCGCGGAAACCGGCGCGAACTGGTCGGCAAGATCATGGATGCTGTCAACAGCACCCTGGAGGCCAACGGCATCAAGGCCCAGGTGCAGGGCCGCGAAAAGACGCTGTTCGGCATCTATCGCAAGATGCGGAACAAGCACCTGTCATTCTCGCAAGTGCTGGACGTATACGGTTTTAGAGTCGTGGTCGACAGTTTTCCGAATTGCTATGTCGCATTGGGAACCCTGCACGCGCTGTACAAGCCGATGCCGGGCAAGTTCAAGGATTACATTGCCATTCCGAAACTCAACGGCTATCAATCCTTGCACACGACCCTGATCGGCCCATACGGCACCCCGGTCGAATTCCAGATTCGTACCGAGGAAATGCACCGCGTGGCCGAAGCTGGCGTCGCGGCACACTGGCTGTACAAGGAAAACGACGCCAACCTGACCGACTTGCAGCAGCGCACCCACGCCTGGCTGCAGTCCCTGCTCGATATTCAGCAGCAGACCGGCGATTCGGCAGAATTTCTCGAGCACGTGAAGGTCGATCTGTTCCCCGATTCGGTCTACGTGTTCACTCCCAAATCGACCATCATCGCGCTGCCGCGCGGCGCCACCGTGCTCGACTTCGCCTATACGATTCACACCGATATCGGGGATCAGGCCATCGCTGCGCGCGTAAATCATGAACATGTGCCGCTGCGTACCGAATTGCGCAACGGTGACATTGTCGAGATCGTGACCGCCCCAACCTCGCGTCCGACGCCAAACTGGCTGACCTTCGTGCGTACCGGCAAGGCACGCTCGGCCATCCGCCACTACCTGCGTACCATCAACCTGACTGAATCGACCGAACTTGGCAAGCGTCTGCTCAGCCAGTCCCTGTCCGCGCTGCAGGTGGATCCGCACCTGCCGGAAATGACCATCGAAAAACTGCTCAAGGAATCGAGCGCGCGTTCGATGGATGAACTGCATGCCGACATCGGCGTAGGAAAGCGAATGGCGCCTCTGGTGGCACGCCATATCCGCACGCTCATGGAAAACGACCCGACCTGTCCACTGGCTCCACTGGTCGAAGGCGAAAGCCAGGCGAGCAAGCTGGCTCCGGTCATGATTACCGGCAACGAAGGCATCTCTGTACATCTTGCGCCCTGTTGCCATCCAATCCCGGGAGACGCCATCAGCGGACAATTGCGGCGTGACCAGGGGATCAGCGTGCATACCGGGGACTGCGACATCGCCAAGCGCAACCAGGCCAAGGAGCCCGATCGCTGGATCGATGTTGCATGGAGCAACGAGCTGACACGGCGCTTCGACTGCCGCATCAAGGTTCTGGTCGACAACGAAAAGGGCGCGCTGGCGCGCGTTGCAGCAGAGATCGGCGAATCGGATGCCAACATCACCTACGTGACGATGGATGACAGCCGCGAGCATTCGATGCAGCAGCTGCGATTCACGATCCAGGTCGAAGACCGCGTCCATCTGGCGCGTCTGATGCGCAATGTGCGCCGCATTCCTGGAGTGGCCCGCATCCTGCGCGAGCGCGGCTAGGGTATCAGTCGTCCTCCCGGTCGCAAGCAACCTTCGACAAGCCGACCCGGAACACCGGGGCGGCCTGTGTCAGCGTCAGACCGGTGCCGGATAACGGACTTCGAGGATGATCAGCTCATCCACGCCCGCTGGCGTACGCAAGATCACGGAGTCTCCCTCCTTCGCCTTCGTCAGGGCACGTGCGACCGGCGAAATCCAGCTGATCTTTCCGTTGAGCGGATCCAGCTCGTCGATGCCGACGATGGTGACTGTATGCTCCTCGCCGGCCGCATTCTCATAACGCACCGTGGCACCGAAAAATACCTGATCACTGCCATGGTGGACGCCGGGATCGACTACTTCGGCCAGGTCGAGCCGCTTGGTCAGAAAGCGGATGCGGCGGTCGATTTCGCGCAGCCGCCGCTTGCCGTAGATGTAATCGCCATTCTCGGAGCGGTCACCGTTGGATGCCGCCCAGGAAACGATCTTGACGACCTCGGGCCGCTCGACGTCGATCAGATGCAGCAGCTCGTCCTTGAGCCGTTTGTGCCCTGCAGGCGTGATGTAGTTGCGGGTACCGGGGGGTATTTCGGGCGAGGGCGGAAAATCGTCGTCGTCGCCCTCACCTTCCTTGACGAATGCTTTGCTCATGCGCTGATTCTACTCGTTCATGTCGGCGATCGACGCACACCATTCGAAGGCCTTCATTTGCAAGGCATTGAATTCCTCGGCGCTGATGCCGAGTCTGGCGAGCAGCTTCCTCACCTGCGGTGCGTCGTCTTCAACGTGCTCGATCGATTCGGCCAGCCGCAGCATGTCGCCGTACAAGCCTTGGCGTGCCATTAGTGCTGCACGAACGTCCGGCGTCACCGCAAGACCTTCCAGCACCTTTTCCATCGGCACACCAAACAGCACATCGATCAGCGACATCATGCCGACAGTAAATGCGACATCGGCAGCCGTCGTGTCGTTCGGCCGGATGGTTTGCGTGATCAGTTCCAGCAGTCTGCCGCGAGTGGCAGCCAGTGTCAGCAAGGGCGAGGACGCACCGCCGCCGGCACCGGGCTCGGCATAGACCAGAATCTGCAACCAGCGTCGAAGCCGATGGCGCCCCACCATCGTCAAGGCCTGCCCCAGCGTGCCGATCGGTTGCCGTCCCTGGGTCGGCATGGCCTTGAACAGGCGCAGCAAGGCCAGTCCCAGCGCCACGTCCTGCTTGACGTTGCGCTCCAGCTCAACCGGATCGACACCTTCGGATAGTTGCGCCATCAGGCGCATCAGACCGGCCTGTGCCGGTGGCAACCTGTGTCCGGAAAGAACCAGCGGCTTGGCAAAATAATAGCCTTGGAAATAATCGAATCCGAGCGAGATGCAGAACTGAAACTGTTCGCGCGTCTCCACCTTCTCGGCCAGCAGTTTCCTTCCGGCCCGCTGCACGGTTTGAGCAAGATCGCTTAAGGCCTCGTCAGACGACTGACTGACATCGATCTTGACGATGTCGACCAGCGGCAACAGACGACGCACGCGCGCCGAATCCGCAATGACGTCGTCGAGCGCAAAACGATAACCCTTGGCAACGAGCTGCTCCATGCGCGCCACCAGCGCGTCGTCGACCTCCACGGTCTCCAGCACTTCCAGTACCACGGTCTGGCGCGGCAGAAGTTGGACGAAATCGGAGAACAGAACCTGGGCATTGACGTTGATGAAAGCGAGCGAGGCACCGATCACTCGAGCGATGCCCAGCTCTGCAGAATGCGCAATGACGGCGGCAGTGGCCGTCAGGTCGTCCGTGACACCGGCAGGTCCGGCTGCGGCGTTGCGAAAGAGCAGCTCGTAGGCATACAACTCTCCGTCACGACTCAGGATAGGCTGCCGTGCAAGGAAGAATTCCTTGATCCTCGGAAAATGCCCAGCCGATTGCGATGAGGAGAGAAGCTGTTGATTCATAGCCAGGAGGAATGAACTTGCGGTCAATGCGCCGCCGGTGGGAAGCGCGCCGAGGCCGCCATTCCATGACATTGCGGCGCCAGCGTCAAAAGATTGTACTTTTTATCACGCACCCACGCTCAGCAGCTTACATTTCCGGACACTCACCGGGGACTGGCCGATGCTCCGGTGCCGCTTTCGATCGAGAAGCGCGCCCCTTCGTCATTGGCTAGCGCCTGCTTGAGAAAAGGCATGAGCTCGCGCAGCGTACCCTCCAGTGTCCAGGGTGGATTGAGGATGAACATGCCGCTGGCCTTCAGACCAAAGCCATCCGGCGCGGGTGAGCCGACCGTGAGCGTCACGTGCAGCCAGTCCTTGACCGGCAGCTTCTTGAGGCGTTCCGGCAATTGGCGCGACTCCATGCGCTGCAGTACCGGATACCATACCGCGTAGATGCCACTTGGGAATCGTCCCAACGCATCCACCAGCGTGTCACGCACGCGTCGGTAATCGTCCTTGACCTCGTAGGGCGGATCGAGCAGAACAAGGGCACGACGCGACGGCGGTGGCAACAAGGCCTTGAGTCCGGCGAATCCGTCAGCGCGCTGGAGCATGATCCGCTTTCCGCGCGCCAAGGGGCGCTGTCCTTGCGCCGCCAGATGCTCCTCGCGCTTGCGGAAATTTTCCCCGAGGATGCGGCTGTCGGACGGATGCAGTTCGAATAGACGAATCCTGTCCTGTTCGCGGGCGATCCGCTCGGCGCAGTATGGCGACCCCGGGTAGTAACGCATGTGCCCGCTCGGATTCATGTCCTTCACCAGATCCACGTACTCCGCGAGCGCCGGCGGCAAGTCCTCGCGGGACCACAGCCGCGCAATCCCGGTTTCGTATTCCCGGCTCTTGGACGCCGAACCGGTATCAAGGGCGTACACGCCCGCTCCGGCGTGCGTGTCGATGTACATGTACGGCGCCTCCTTCTGGCCGAGATAGCGCAGCAGCTGGATCAGTACGACGTGCTTGAGGACGTCGGCATGATTGCCGGCATGGAAGGCGTGGCGGTAACTGAGCATCAGGAAGTCCAGCGTGTAGAAAGGGGCGCCATTGTATTACGGCACCGAGTGGCAGACGCAATCGGCACTTGTTGCCGCGCTGCTCAGATTGCGCAGAATGCCGCATTCCCGCGCGGTCATGTGCGAGCGGCAGGCATGGCGCAGGGTCAGCAATTGTTCCTGCAAGCGCTGCAGGTCGGCAATGCGCTGTTCGGTTTCTCGCAATTGACGGTCAAGAATCGCATCGACCTCGTCGCAGGCCGCCTCGGGATGCATCTGGAATTGCTGCAGCTTGCGCACGTCATCCAGCGACATGCCCAGCGACCGGCAATGGCGAATGAACACCAGCCGCTCGACATGTTGTACGCCGTAGGTGCGGTAGTTGCCCTCGCTGCGCGGGGGTGCCGGCAGCAAGCCCTCGCGTTCGTAGTAACGGATGGTTTCGACCTCGCAGCGCGCTGCCTTGGCCAGTTCGCCGATCTTCATCGTCCCTTCCCTTGCAAATCGCTTGACCCTGTAGTGACTTCATGGATTGTAATACCCTCGTCCCGACAACGTCACAGGAGCCCACCAATGTCCACGCATTGCTGCAGCAACCCGCCCCTCTCTGAACCCGATCCCGGCTACCGGCGCGCACTCTGGATCGCGCTGTTCGTCAATGGCGCGATGTTCGCGCTTGAAATTGCAGGCAGCGCACGATCCGGATCTGTCAGCCTGCTCGCCGATGCCATCGACTTTCTTGGCGATGCGGCCAACTACGGCGTATCGCTCTACGTGCTCGCACTCGGCGTCGCCTGGCGCGCCAGGGCGGCCTGGATCAAGGGGGTGTGCATGGGCGTGTTCGGAGCAGGCGTCATCATTCATGCCGCCTGGAGCATCGTTAGCGGCAAGGTCCCGGAGCCCACGACGATGGGTGTCATCGGCGTGCTCGCCTTACTGGCCAATCTTGCGGTCGCTGCGCTACTCTTCACCTGGCGCAGTGGTGACGCGAACATGCGTTCGGTCTGGCTGTGCACGCGCAACGACGCCATTGGCAACCTGGCCGTGCTGCTTGCGGCGGCAGGCGTCTTCGGCAGCGGTAGCGGATGGCCGGACTGGATAGTTGCGCTGCTGATGGGCTCGCTCGCGCTTTCCGCCGCATTCAGCGTGACGCGCCAGGCACGCAGGGAACTTGCAATGGTCCGCCCTGCCCATTAAGCCCACGGCAACACCGCTTCGGTCAGGATAAAAAAAGCCGCGCCCGAGAGCGCGGCAAATACCTCCATCGTGCCTGATTCACTGCTGCACGGTATCGCCCCGCTACGCAGGGCATTACCGCTTCAGTGGAACTGTTCTTCTTCGGTCGAACCAGTCAGTGCCTTGACCGAGGACGTACCGCCCTGGATCACGGTGGTCACTTCGTCGAAGTAGCCAGCGCCGACTTCCTGCTGGTGTGACACGAAGGTGTAGCCTCTCTCGCGCGCGGCGAACTCCGGCTCCTGCACCATGTTCACGTAGTGCTTCATGCC
>JAEZHR010000050.1 GCA_023416415.1 Pseudomonadota bacterium | reverse complement strand
TGGACGAGGCGAGCAACAACGTCACCTTCGCCGATGTCGCCGGTTGCGACGAAGCCAAGGAGGAAGTGCAGGAGCTGGTCGACTTCCTGCGTGATCCGAGCAAGTTCCAGAAGCTGGGCGGACGTATCCCGCGCGGCGTACTGATGGTCGGTCCGCCAGGTACCGGCAAAACCTTGCTGGCGCGCGCGATTGCGGGCGAGGCCAAGGTGCCGTTCTTCACGATTTCTGGTTCCGACTTCGTCGAGATGTTCGTCGGCGTCGGCGCCTCTCGTGTACGCGACATGTTCGAGAATGCGAAGAAGCATTCCCCTTGCATCATCTTCATCGATGAAATCGACGCCGTCGGGCGTCATCGCGGTGCCGGCATGGGCGGCGGCAATGACGAGCGCGAGCAGACGCTGAACCAGCTGCTCGTCGAAATGGACGGTTTCGAAGCCAATTCCGGCGTGATCGTGATCGCCGCCACCAACCGTGCCGACGTGCTTGACAAGGCGCTCTTGCGTCCGGGGCGCTTCGACCGGCAGGTCATGGTCGGCCTGCCTGATATCCGCGGCCGTGAACAGATTTTGTACGTGCACATGCGCAAGGTGCCGATCGCACCAGACGTCAAGGCTGACATTCTTGCGCGTGGCACTCCGGGATTCTCCGGTGCGGATCTTGCCAATCTTGTCAACGAAGCCGCGCTCTTCGCCGCCCGCCGCAACAAGCGTCTGGTGGAAATGCAGGACTTCGAGGATGCCAAGGACAAGATCGTCATGGGCCCGGAACGCAAGTCGGCGGTGATGCGCGACGAAGAGCGACGCAACACCGCCTACCACGAGTCGGGCCACGCGGTGGTTGCCAAGTTGCTGCCCAAGGCCGATCCAGTGCACAAGGTGACGATCATGCCGCGCGGCTACGCTCTCGGTTTGACCTGGCAGCTACCCGAGCACGATCGGGTAAACATGTACAAGGACAAGATGCTCGAGGAGATCGCCATCCTGTTCGGCGGGCGTATTGCGGAAGAAATCTTCATGGGGCAGATGTCGACTGGTGCTTCGAACGACTTCGAGCGGGCGACGAAGCTGGCGCGTGCGATGGTCACACGTTACGGCATGTCCGAGACGCTCGGCACCATGGTGTACGAGGACAGCGAGCAGGACAGCTATTTCGGACGCATGGGTGCCAAGACCGTGTCTGAGGCGACGCAGCAGAAGGTCGATACGGAAATCCGTGCGATTCTCGACCAGCAGTACGCGCTGGCGCGCCACCTGCTCGAGGACAGCAAGGAGAAGGTTGACCGCATGGCCAAGGCTCTGCTGGAGTGGGAGACCCTGGACGCGGATCAGGTCAATGACATCATGGCCGGCAACGAGCCGCGCCCGCCGAAGACCGGGACGCCTGCGCGCAAGCCCGAATCCGGCAATCCGCCCGACGTGTCTCCCAATCCGGCACCGGCCTGAGCGGCGTATTGCACCAGTACAGGGGTGAGGAGAGATCCTCGCCCTTTTTGTTTGTGCAAATCCCTTCCTCCAGAAAATGAATTCAACCGATTACCTTCAGTGCGGGCGCTTCCGCCTGCGCTTCGATGGCTGCCCGCTGGTCATGGGGGTGTTGAACACGACGCCGGATTCTTTCTCCGATGGCGGCCGTTTCGCATCTCTTGACGCTGCCTTGTCCGGTGCGGAACAAATGATCGCCGATGGCGTAGACATCATCGATATCGGTGGAGAATCGACTCGGCCTGGTGCGCCTGCCTTATCGTTGAACGAGGAGCTCGACCGCGTGATGCCGCTTGTCTACGCCTTGCGCGATTGCGGCAAGCCGCTTTCGGTGGATACCTACAAGCCTGAGGTGATGCGGGAGGTTCTTGCTGCCGGGGCGGACATGGTCAATGACATCAACGGCCTGCGCGGAGAAGGTGCAATCGACGCCGTTCGTGGCGGTGACACCGGCATTTGCATCATGCACATGCTCGGAACGCCCGCCACCATGCAGCGCGAGCCGCACTACGCTGACGTGAATGCCGAAGTGCGAGATTTTCTTCTTGAACGGGTCGCGGCTTGCGAACAGGCAGGAATTGCGCGCAATCGCATCTGCATTGATCCGGGCTTTGGTTTCGGCAAGACAGTGGGGCATAATTTCGACCTGCTTCGCAATATCGGCCGGTTGGCCGCCACCGGCTTGCCGGTGCTGGCCGGCCTGTCGCGCAAGTCATCAATTGGCGCCGTGACCGGTCGGCCGGTTGATCAGCGCCTGGCCGGTAGTATCGCAGCCATGCTTGCGGCGGTTGCCGGCGGTGCGCGCATCGTGCGTGTTCATGACGTGGCCGAGAGCGTTGACGCACTCAAGGTGTGGCAGGCAGTGGTCGACACCAAATCAATCGAGGAATGAATGACGCGCAAGTATTTTGGAACCGACGGCGTACGCGGCCGGGTTGGTACAGCCCCGATTACCCCCGACTTCGTGATGAAGCTCGGCTATGCCGCAGGCAAGGTTCTGGCCAAGGGCAAGTCGTCAAGCCAGCGGCCGGTCGTGTTGATCGGCAAGGACACCCGGGTGTCCGGCTACATGCTGGAAGCCGCTCTGGAAGCCGGATTCTCCGCCGCTGGAGTGGATGTCACGCTGGCGGGCCCGATGCCGACTCCCGCGATTGCTTACCTGACCCGTGCACTGCGCCTCTCGGCGGGTGTGGTCATTTCGGCTTCTCACAATCCCTTCGACGATAACGGCATCAAGTTCTTCTCGGCCAGCGGCAACAAACTGCCGGATGCAGTCGAGGCAGCCATTGAAGCGGAGCTCGACAATCCCATCGTCTGCGCCCCTTCCGAGCGGCTGGGCAAGGCGCGTCGTCTGAATGATGCCGACGGGCGCTATATCGAATTCTGCAAGAGCACCTTCCCGAATGAGCTTGATCTCAAAGGACTCAAGATCGTGCTCGATTGCGCGCACGGTGCCGCCTACCACATTGCGCCGAACGTCTTCCATGAGCTCGGCGCAGAGGTGATCGCGATCGGCAACAAGCCGAACGGCTTCAATATCAACGATGGCGTCGGTGCCACCGCACCGGCGACGCTCTCGGCGGCAGTCAGGGAGCACGGTGCCGATCTGGGCATTGCTCTGGATGGGGATGCCGACCGCTTGCTGATGGTCGATGGAGAAGGGCGCATCTACAACGGCGACGAGTTGCTTTACGTGATCGTGCGTGACCGCATGCAACAAGGCCGCGTTGCCGGCGTGGTGGGCACCTTGATGACCAATATGGCGCTCGAAGTGGCGCTACGCGGCATGGATATCCCGTTTGCCCGTGCCAAGGTCGGTGACCGCTATGTGCTGGAAGTGCTGCAGGAGCGCGGCTGGCTGCTTGGAGGCGAGGGTTCGGGCCATCTGCTGTGCCTGGACAAGCACACGACCGGCGATGGCATCGTCTCGGCACTGCAGGTATTGTCGTCGCTGCGTCGCGGTGGCTGCACCTTGGCAGAGGCGACGGCGGAATTGCGGCTGTTCCCTCAGACCCTGGTGAACGTGAAAGTGGCTGCCGGATCAAGCTGGCAGGACAACCAGGGGCTGTTGGCGGAGAAGGAGAAGATCGAGACCGAACTGGGCGAAAACGGGCGCGTGCTGATTCGCGCGTCCGGCACCGAACCATTGGTCCGCGTCATGGTCGAGGCACGAGAAGCTGAGCTCGCACAGCGCATGGCGGAGCGTCTGGCTTCTCATTTGGAAAGTTAGTTTGACCGGCTTCGCCCGCCCCGGTATGATGCTGGTCTTTCTCGGGGCGTAGCGCAGCCTGGTAGCGCACCTGATTTGGGATCAGGTGGTCGGACGTTCGAATCGTCTCGCCCCGACCAGACATCTCAAGCGCGCGGAATCAGCGCGCTGTCGTATCCCTGCATTTGAAATTACCCCCGATGCGCTGGCACCCAGGTGCTCGATTGAAACGGCGCGTCATTTGGGGGTAATATCCGCGCCGTACGCATTGTTGCGTCCTTTCCTGACTGCCCATAGCTCAGCTGGATAGAGCAACGGCCTTCTAAGCCGTAGGTCGCAGGTTCGACTCCTGCTGGGCAGGCCATTTCCTCGGACTGCACACACGCAGGCTGCATGCCTTCAGCGCGACGAAATTCCGATCAAGCCGGTTCTCCTGTTTAAGTCTGCGCATTCGGCGCGGTATTGCTCTGCTGCGCGCTCGGCCTTGCGCGTTGCCTTTTCTGCGCTGCGGTCTGAGGTTCTGCGTGCATCTTCGGCCGCCCAGGTCGCGCGCGATGCCAGTTTTTCGCAGCGCTTCTGCAGTGCCGCGTTTTCGCGTTCGCGGCGCCGCTGCACCTTGGCGTCAACTTGGGCCTGGCGGCTGGCTTTCTTTTCGATCTGCGCCAATTCCTCCTTTTCTCGAGTCGCGCGCTCGCGTGCATCTTCCGATGGAGGTCCGAGCTTGATGTCTACCGGCCGCCCTCCAGGGCAGGGCGCATCGCTATAGATGGTGTGGCCGTCGATCTCGCAGCGATAGATCGCATGAGCGGGCAGTGCCAGCAACAGCAGGAACATGCTCGCCAGCGGACGAAAGGCGGCGCCGCTCATCACACGACCTTCCCGGGATTCATGATCCCGTCCGGATCCAGCGCACGTTTCACACTTCGCATCAGTTGCAGTTCGATTTCGGACTTGTAAAGACGGATCTCGTCGCGCTTGAGCGCGCCCAATCCGTGTTCGGCGGAAATCGAGCCGCGGTAGCGGTGCACGCTGTCGTGGACGACGCGGTTGATTGCTCCCTGCTGTGCAATGAAATCGTCCGGGTCCATGCCTTCGGGTGGCGAGACGTTGTAATGCAGGTTGCCATCACCGAGATGCCCGAAAGTGACCATGCGCGTGCCTGGGAAATGCTGCTGCAGCAGCGCGTCGGTCGTGCGGATGTAGTCGGCGATGTCGGAAATCGGCACTGAAACGTCGTGTTTGATGTTCTTGCCTTCTTCGGCCTGCGCCAGCGGGATGTGTTCGCGCAGATTCCACAGTGCGCGCGATTGTGCGATCGACGACGCCACCACGGCATCTGAAATGATTTCCTTTTCAAGCGCTTCGCCGATCACGGCTTCAAGCATTGCGTTGGCATGCGTTTCCGATTCATTATCGGACAGTTCCAGCAGTACATACTGGGCATGCTCACCGGAGAGCGGCACGCGCATGTCCGGGAAGTGCTTGGCAACCAGTTGCAAACAGAACGCCGACATCAGCTCGAAACCGGTCAGGGCGGGGCCGCATACTTCCTGGGCGATTTCCAGGAGGCGCAGCGCACTATCGGCAGAGTCGGTTGCGGCAAGTGCCGTCAACTGCGCGCGCGGACGCGGAAACAGCTTGAGGGTTGCTGCGGTAATCACGCCAAGCGTGCCTTCAGCGCCGATATAGAGGTCACGCAGGTCGTAGCCGGTGTTGTCCTTGCGCAGGCCGCGCAGACCGTTCCAGACTTCGCCTTGAGGCGTGACGACCTCGATTCCCAGGCAGAGGTCGCGCATGTTTCCATAGCGAAGTACGGCAGTGCCGCCGGCATTGCTGCCCAGGTTTCCGCCTATCGTGCAGCTGCCTTCGGCTGCGAGCGATAGCGGGAACAGCCGCTCTGCCGCAGCCGCTGCCTCCTGCACCTGCTGAAGGATGGCGCCGGCTTCGACGGTCATCGTGTTGTTGATCGTGTCGATCCCGAGGATGCGATTCATGCGGGTAAGCGATAGCACAACTGCATTCCCGCTCTGATCGGGAACGCTGCCCAGCACCAGGCCAGTATTACCCCCTTGTGGCACGACCGGCACCTTGAACTCTGCGCACAGGCTCACGAGGGCGGCGACTTCCGCGGTCGAGCCGGGGCGCAGCACTGCTCGCGCGCGGCCGGTGAAGCGGCGCCTCCAATCGGTCAAGTAAGAGGCCATGTCGGCTGGCTCGGTCAGGACGAACTGCGCACCGATCGCGGCGCGGCACTGGTCGAGAAATGTATTCATCGGGATGCCTTGTCGATGACCTGCCGGGCGAGCGCTCTGGCGGCCTGCTTGTAGGGACGCAGGTACAGCACCGTGCAGGAGAAGAAAACAGTCACGAGGGCCACTTCGGCCCAGCCGAGCAGACCGGACAGGCCGGGCTCGGTCGTGGCGCGCACCAAGCCTTCGGCCAGATACAGCAGGATTAGCATCGATGCCCATTGCAGCGTGTAGAGATTGCGTTTGAGAACGCCGCGCAAGGGAATTAGCAACGGGATGACCTTGAGCACCAGCCAGGAACCGCCCGGACGCAGTGGCGCGAGCACGAGCTCCCATGCCACGCACAGGAATATCAGTGCGATAAGGCTTGTGGCGGCGCCGTAGTAGCAAGTTTTCTGCATGGTCAGGATCGATTCAGTTTTGCTGCGGTTTCTGCAAGTCGCCGGCCAAGTGCAATGGCCAGTATTCGGCTGTCTTCGGTGATAGCCTGGTTGCTGCCCGCGCCGGCCCAGTGACTGGCGCCGTATGGCGTTCCGCCGCTGGCGCTGGTCATCAGCTCCGGATGCGTGTAGGGCAGACCAAGCAGCAGCATGCCATGGTGCAGCAGTGGAATCATCATGGACAGCAGTGTTGCTTCCTGGCCACCGTGCAGGCTGCCGGTGGATGTGAACACGCATGCGGGTTTGCCGGCCAGCGCGCCTGACAGCCATTGCGTGGACGTGCCGTCGATGAAGTATTTGAGCGGCGCGGCCATGTTGCCGAAACGCGTAGGCGAGCCGAGTGCAAGTCCGGCACATTCCTCGAGGTCATGCTGTTCCACGTAAGGCGCGCCATGGGAAGGGATGTCGGGCTCGGTCGCTTCGGCAACGGTGGAAACCGCTGGCACGGTGCGCAGGCGCGCTTCACATCCGGGCACGCTCTCGACACCCTGTGCGATCAGTTCCGCGAGCTTGCGGGTCGAGCCGTGGCGAGAATAGTAAAGGACGAGAATCGTCAGAGGGGCGGCGGGAGGGGCAATCATGCTTGCTATTATAGGGGCTTCATCTTTGCGGCAACTCCGCCTGACGTAGCGCATGCAACTTGTTCCCCGCCTGTTTCGCCGTGCTTCCCTCGACGATGCCAAGACGCTGGCGCGCTTTGCGCTGCGCCGGCTCGAGGAAGAGCGGCTGCCCGAAGTCGCGGGTAGTCTGACCTTCACCACCGTACTGGCCCTGGTGCCGGTGCTGACGGTGGTGTTCGCCGTCTTCACCGCCTTTCCGATCTTCAACCAGTTCCGTGCCGCGCTGGAATCCTATTTCATCCAGACACTGATGCCGGCCTCGATCGCCGATACCATCCTCGACAATCTGAACCAATTTGCGCTCCAGGCACGACGTCTGTCAGCCTTTAGTGCCCTCGGTCTGCTCGTCACCACGCTCATCACGATGTTGACGATCGACAGCACCTTCAATCACATCTGGCGTGTGCGCACGCCACGTCCCATGCTGCAGCGCCTGATCGTTTACTGGGCGATCGTCACATTCGGCCCTTTGCTGGTCGGGGTTTCCTTCACCGTGACGTCGAACCTGTTCTCCGATGCCGGCGGATTGCTGCCGGATGCACAGCTGTTGGGCAGCGTGCTGTACACGCTTGTTTCGGTGCTGTTGACGGCATCGGCATTCACGCTGCTCTACATGGTGGTTCCCAATCGTTACGTCAACTGGCTGGACGCGGCCTGGGGCGGCTTGCTGGCAGCGATTGCCTTCGAGGTGGCCAAGGCGGTGTTCGTGGTATTCATCACCGGCTTGCCGACCTACACGGTGATTTACGGTGCGCTTGCGGCGCTGCCGGTGTTTCTGCTTTGGGTTTATGTCTCGTGGCTGATAGCGCTGATCGGGGCCGTGCTGGCGGCAGCGTTGCCGGTGGTCAAGTACGAGCGCTGGTGGCATGTCGCGGCGCCAGGCAGCGCATTCGTGGACGCCATGGCGATTCTGAATGCGCTGGTGGAAGCGCGGCGCGCGCCGGGCAATGCGGCAGTCGAACTGGTTGCATTGCGCGCTGCGACCCGCCTCGGCTACGAGGAACTCGAAGGCTTGCTGGAAAAAATGCGCGAGACAGGATGGGTTGCGCGCCTGGCTCCGGAGCGCCGATCCCGACTGCCCTTTCGCAGGCACGCGATGGAAGGTTACGGGCGCTGGGTACTGTTGGCCAATCCGGATAGCCTGACCGTGGCTGACGTCTATCGTCTGTTCGCGTTTTCCGCGCAGGAAAATCCTGCACTTGCCGCACAAGTCAACGAGGCACTCAATGCGCGGCTTGCAGTGTCCTTGAGTTCGCAGTTCAGCGAGCCGGCCGACCTGGCTGCTGCCCGCGCCGTGTCGGCCGGCTGAGGAAGGCTTCAGGACGACACGAAGTCGTACAACGCATTCAACACCGCATCCGGCTGTTCAGCCATCAGTGCGTGTCCGCAGTCTTCCAGTTGTACGACGCGACATTGAGCCAGGCCTTCGCGCAGCGCTGCCGCAGCTCGCAATTGCGTCATCAGATCACGCTTGCCCAAGAGGAGCAGGGTGGGACATTGCACGCAGGCGGCAGCCGCTTCGCCGTTCGCATAATTGTTGCAAGCCGTGAAATCGATATGGAAGACCGGCTCCGTGTTTCCCGCGGCAATGCGCTGCATCAGACGCCGGCTTCCGCCATGGTTGAAGAAGCCGGGACCGGGGCAGGACGGTTTGGCCGCAATGGTCGAGTGCGACCAGATGTTGACCATGTCGATTGCGGTCTGGACGTCATCGCGCGAGGCGTCCAGCAGCGTTTGCGAAACTTTCATCGGATAGGCAGTGCCGACCAGCGCCAGTCGCTTCACGCGATCCGGGGCGCGGGCGGCCGCCTCCAGCGCAATCAGCGAACCCATGCTGTGGCCGATCAGGCTTGCCTGCCGTACATCGGCGGCGTTCAGCAGTGCAAGCAGCCATTCGGCCATCTCCTCCACCGAAGTCAGTGCCGGTCCGGCGCTGCGTCCGTGGCCGGGCAGATCGACCGCCAACACGCCGTACCCGTGATGCGCGAAGTAGCGCGTCTGAAGTACCCACACCGAGTGATCGTTCTGCGCGCCATGAATGAACACGACAGTGGGGGGCGCCGCGTCGAAGGTCTTGCCGCCGGTGTAGCAGTAGGCGCGCCGGCCTTGTACGTTCAGTTCCATTTCAGGCTCCCTTTGCAGCGGCTTTCAGTGCGCGCGCCAGATCCTCGATCAGATCATCCGGGTCTTCCAGCCCGATCGACAGCCGCATCGTTCCTTCCGTAATTCCGGCCGTAGCCAGTTCGTCCGCCGGCACGCGGAAATGCGTCGTCGATGCGGGATGGATGACCAGCGATTTGGCGTCGCCCACGTTGGCCAGGTGCGAGAACAGGTTCAGCGCTTCCACGAAACGGCGTCCGGCAGCGCGATCGCCCTTGAGATTGAATGAAAGGACGGCGCCGCAGCCCTTGGGCAGCAGTCGCTGCGCAAGCAGATGGTCCGGATGGGATTCGAGTTCCGGATAGGCAACCGATGCGACTGCCGCATGGGACGCCAGGTACTGCACGACCTTTCGCGTATTGGCCACGTGGCGTTCCATGCGCAGACCCAAGGTTTCAATGCCTTGCAGAATGGTGAATGCGTTGTGTGGGCTCATCACCGCGCCGAAATCGCGCAAGCCCTCGCGTCGTGCACGCAATGCGAACGCGGCCACCGTCGATTCTTCGGTGAAAACCATTCCGTGGAAGCCGTCATAGGGTTCGCACAGTTCGGCAAATCGCCCGGTTTTTTCATGCGCCCGCTGCCAGTCGAAGGTGCCGCCGTCGACCAGCAATCCGCCGATGGCCGTGCCGTGGCCGCACAGAAACTTGGTGGCGGAGTGGAACAGCAGGTCGGCGCCATGCTCGAACGGACGTAGCAGCCAGGGTGTGGTGAAGGTCGCGTCGACCATCAGAGGGAGATAGTGCTCGTGCGCTAGTTCGGCAATGCGCGGGATGTCGAGCACATCCAATCCGGGATTGCCCAATGTTTCCCCGAACAGGACCTTGGTCGTCGGGCGAATCGCCGTGCGCCAGGCATCGAGGTCGCGCGGGTCGACGAAGGTGGTTTCGATGCCGAAGCGCTTGAGCGTATACGCGAGCAGATTGTGCGAGCCGCCGTAAAGCGCCCGCGAAGCGACGATGTGAGAGCCGGCGCCGGCGATCGTGGCGAGTCCGAGATGCATGGCTGCCTGGCCGCTGGCCACGGTCAGACCGGCCACGCCACCTTCGAGCGCCGCGATGCGCTCTTCGAGCACGGCATTGGTCGGGTTCGATATGCGCGAATAGACGTGCCCCGCACGTTCCATGTTGAACAAGGATGCGGCGTGGTCGGCGTCCTTGAATACATAGGATGTAGTCAGATAGATCGGGGTGGCGCGTGCGCCGGTCGCGGGGTCGGGGGCGGCGCCGGCGTGCAGCGACAGCGTGTCAAAGCCGGGGAGGCGAGGACCTGACATCAGGGATCTCCATGTCGTTCTTGTGGCTGCATGCTAACACCGGAGCGTGCATGCCGTTTGCGCTGCGCCGGGGCATTCGTATGGCGTTTTCTGCGCGCTTGCGCTACAGTCGGCTGCAGTTCAGACATCAGCAATACGCACCAACATGAAAGCTTCCGAAATTCTCAAGGTCAAGGGTGAAATCCTGTACACCGTCACACCCGACCGCCCTTTGGCTGAAGCCGTCGATATCATGGCCGAGCATGACATCGGTTCATTGGTGGTCATGGAATACGGAGAATTGGTCGGCATGCTGACCTTCCGGGAAGTGATCAAGGCGCTGCATGCCAACAAGGGGGCGATCGGCAGCAACACGGTGCGCAAGCACATGGACGATTCGCCGATTACGATCACGCCCGACACCGAGGTCAACGAAGTGCGTCGGCTCATGTTGGAGCGTCATGCGCGCTATGTACCGGTGCTTAGCGCTCGCACCCTGCTTGGCGTGATCTCGTTCTATGACGTGGCCAAGGCAGTGGTTGAGGCGCAAAGCTTCGAGAACCAGATGCTCAAGGCCTATATCCGTGCCTGGCCGGAGGAGGCGGAGAAGGGCGAATAGTGCAAGGCATTCTCCTGTCCCGGTCAGCCTGATTCCGAGCTGCGCACCATCGCTCGAAATGCCCGCCGTTATCACTCGCCCTACGCTGTTCTGAGCCGCAAGCGGGGCAAGGGCGCCTTCGGGTAGTGCGGGTACGGCAGCCGGAAGGCAAGGGGCGATGCGTTAGAATGCGGTCTTTCCCCTGTAACACGACGCAAGACATGTCCGGCAACAGCATTGGTAAATTATTTTCGGTCACAACCTTCGGTGAGTCACATGGGCCGGCGATAGGTTGTGTGATTGACGGCTGCCCGCCTGGCATGGTCTTGTCCGAGCAGGATATTCAGCCCGAGCTGGACCGTCGCAAGCCAGGCACCTCGCGTCATGTCACGCAACGCCAGGAGCCGGACACGGTCGAGATTCTTTCCGGCGTCTACGAGGGACGTACCACCGGCACGCCGATCGCGCTCCTGATACGCAACCAGGATCAGCGGAGCAAGGATTACGGCAACATTCTTGACACCTACCGTCCCGGTCACGCCGATTACGCCTACTGGCACAAGTACGGCATCCGTGACCCGCGCGGGGGAGGACGTTCCTCGGCACGCCTGACCGCTCCCGTGGTCGGTGCCGCAGCAATAGCGAAGAAATGGCTGCGTGAACAGTACGGAACGGTTTTTCTCGGCTGCATGAGCCAGCTCGGCGAGATTCCGATTCCGTTCGAATCCTGGGATTACGTGCTGGGCAATCCCTTCTTTGCCGCGAACGCCAGCGTGATCTCCCGGCTGGAGGCCTATATGGACCAGCTGCGCAAGGACGGCGATTCCTGCGGGGCACGCATCGAGGTCGTGGCGCGCAACGTGCCCGTCGGCCTCGGCGAACCGATCTACGACAAGCTCGACGCGGACATTGCGCATGCGATGATGGGCATCAATGCGGTCAAGGGCGTGGAGATCGGTGCCGGGTTCGCCTCGGTGAGCCAGAAGGGCAGCGAGCATGGCGATGAACTGACGCCTGAAGGATTTCTCAGCAATAATGCCGGCGGCGTTCTTGGTGGCATCTCTACCGGTCAGGACATTACCGTTTCGCTGGCCATCAAGCCGACGTCCAGCATCCGCACGCCGCGCCGCTCGATTGACAAGGCAGGCCATCCGGTTGAAGTCGTCACGCATGGTCGGCATGACCCCTGTGTCGGCATTCGCGCCACGCCTATCGCCGAAGCGATGCTCGCCCTGGTATTGATGGATCACGCGCTGCGTCGTCGCGCTCAATGCGGCGATGTGCGGGTTGATACGCCGGCGATCGCGGCAAGTCCGGCAAGTCCGAAATAGTTCTTCCATTCCCGTCCCCCGCTTCCAACTTCGGATGCGGTCTGCATCCTTTCAGTGCGGGCGCACTGGTGATCCGGCACACACGTTGCGTTTGCGCCCGGTCCCTTCCGGGATACTTTCGACATGCCTGCAGTCTATTTCATGGCACCGCCGCGCCCGCCGAAGTCGTCGCGGCGATTCGGGCATGGCCTAAGTCCGTCACCAATTCCAAGGGGAAAAGATGAAACTGACACAGGTGTTGAAGTGCGCTCTGGTGGCGACTTCGGTGGCGGCATTCATGGCCTGCGAAACGGTGCAGACGACTGACGCTGGTGTAGTCGGGGTGCAGCGCGAGCAGCGGATGGCCGTGTCGGCCGAGGCGCTGGAGCAGGCCGCCGGTCAGCAATATGCAGCGGTCATTGCTGACGCGCGCAAGAAAGACGTGCTCAGTCGCAATCCCGAGCAACTTGCGCGCGTGCAGCGGGTGGTCCAGAAACTGATTCCGCAAACGACCCATTTTCGCGCTGATGCACGCAATTGGAACTGGGAAGTCAACGTACTTGATCTGCCCGAGGCCAACGCGTGGGTAATGCCGGGAGGGAAGATCGCCGTCTACAGTGGCTTGCTCGAGAAGCTGAACCTGACGGATGCGGAGCTGGCAGCGGTACTCGGCCACGAAATCTCGCACGCCTTGCGCGAACATTCGCGCGAGCGCGCATCCGAGCAGATGGTGGCCCAAGGTGCGATTTCCCTTGGTGCGGCCTTGTTCGGACTCGGCGATTTCGCACAGAAGGGCGCCGAGATGGCCTACATGGGGGTACTCGGACTGCCGAACTCGCGCCGACAAGAAACCGAGGCCGACCGCATGGGCGTCGAGCTCGTCGCCCGTGCTGGCTACGATCCGCGCGCTGCCATTTCGCTCTGGCAGAAGATGGGGCAGGCCGGCGGCTCCCAGCCGCCCGCGTTCCTGTCCACGCACCCGCCGCGCGAGGACAGGCTGCGGGATCTGAGCGTCTACGCCGAACGGGTGATGCCGCTGTATCAGAACGCACGCTAGGTGCATTCCGACCGCCGGTCTGCCGGCGGTCTTCCACGTCGAGCTTTTGCGAAGCACAACTATGGCATAATCGGGAGTTCCCTCCGTATTGCCTACCGACAAGTACGTTCGTTTCCATGGCCCGCACGCTCTACGACAAACTTTGGGACGCACATGTCGTCCACACCGAGGAAGACGGCACTTCCATCCTCTACATCGACCGTCATCTGGTACATGAAGTCACCAGCCCGCAGGCGTTCGAAGGCCTGAAGCTGGCCGAACGCAAGCCCTGGAGGCTGTCCGCGAATCTGGCTGTGGCCGATCACAACGTTCCGACCACGGATCGTGCAGGCGGCATCGCCGACCCGGTTTCGCGCCTTCAGGTCGAAACCCTGGATGCAAACACGAAGGAATATGGCTTGACCTATTTCAGCATGCGCGACAAGCGTCAGGGCATCGTCCACGTGATCGGACCGGAGCAGGGCGCAACCTTGCCTGGCATGACGGTCGTCTGCGGTGACTCTCATACCTCGACCCATGGCGCATTCGGCTGTCTGGCTCATGGCATCGGCACTTCCGAAGTCGAGCATGTGCTGGCAACCCAGACTCTGCTGGCCAAGAAATCGAAAGCCATGCTGGTGCAGGTTGACGGCGCCCTGCCGCTCGGAGTGACGGCCAAGGACATCGTGCTGGCCGTGATCGGCAGGATCGGTACGGCCGGCGGTACGGGCTACGCAATCGAATTCGCCGGTTCGACCATCCGATCGCTGTCGATGGAAGGCCGCATGACGATCTGCAATATGGCCATCGAGGCGGGCGCACGCGCCGGCATGGTGGCCGTTGACGACACCACGATCAATTACGTCAAGGGCCGGCCGTTTTCGCCGGTTGGTCCGCACTGGGATCGGGCCGTCGAATACTGGCGTACCCTGCATTCCGATCAGGGTGCGAAGTTCGACATGGTGGTGACGCTTGACGCGGCCGAGATCAAGCCGCAGGTTACCTGGGGCACGTCGCCCGAAATGGTGATCGCCATCGACGAACGCGTACCCGATCCGGACAAGGAAAAGGATGCCGTCAAGCGCGACGCCATGGAAAAGGCCCTGGCGTACATGGACCTCAAGCCGAACACGCCGATGGCCGACATCCGTATCGACAAGGTATTCATTGGCTCCTGCACCAACTCCCGCATAGAGGACCTGCGTGCCGCCGCGGCCGTCGTGCGCGGCAAATTCCGTGCCTCGAACGTGAAGCTGGCGATGGTGGTGCCGGGTTCCGGCCTGGTCAAGGAGCAGGCCGAGCGCGAAGGGCTGGACAAGATTTTCCGGGACGCCGGCTTCGAGTGGCGCGAGCCGGGCTGCTCGATGTGTCTCGCGATGAACCCGGACAAACTC
>JAEZHR010000377.1 GCA_023416415.1 Pseudomonadota bacterium | reverse complement strand
GCCGGAGAGGAGAAGGCCAACGACACATAACCGCGCAGCGACGGATACATGTCCGCCACTGGGAGACCATCTTCCTTGCGCGAAGTGATCGCCACCAGTTCAACCTGTGGATGCGCCGCCAGCAGGCGAAGAAGTTCCACGCCCGTATAGCCCGTTCCCCCCACGATGCCAACCTTGATCATGCCCGTTCCTTGCAGATGGATTTCAAACAGAAATTCTAAGGCAACACGTCCTGGCATGCCGCCCAAAACAAAAAGCCGTCTGGCAAGAACCAGACGGCTTTCGAAGTTCCGAAGTCGCCGATCAGCGCTTGGAGAACTGCTTGGCGCGACGCGCCTTGCGCAGACCGACCTTCTTGCGCTCGACCTCGCGTGCGTCGCGAGTCACGAAACCGGCCTTCGCCAGTTCCGGCTTCAGCGCCGCATCATAGTCGATCAGCGCGCGGGTGATCCCGTGACGCACGGCACCGGCTTGGCCTGACTCGCCTCCGCCCTGCACGTTGACCATGATGTCAAAACGCTCGACGTTGTTGGTCAGCTCCAGCGGTTGCCGGATCACCATCAGACCCGTTTCGCGCGAAAAATACTCCGCAGCCGGCTTGCCATTGACGACGATGTTGCCGCTACCCGCCTTGATGAAGACGCGAGCCACTGCACTCTTGCGGCGGCCGGTCCCGTAGTTGTAGTTACCGATCATGTCCGCTCCTTAGATTTCGAGTGCCTTCGGCTGCTGCGCCGCATGCGGATGGGTACCATCTGCATACACCTTCAGCTTCTTGATCATCGCGTAGCCGAGCGGCCCCTTGGGCAGCATGCCCTTGACAGCCTTCTCCAGCGCACGCCCCGGGAAACGCTCCTGCATCCTCCGGAAGTTGGTTTCATAAATGCCGCCCGGATAGGTCGAGTGGCGGAAATACTTCTTGTCGACTTCCTTGTTGCCGGTCACACGCAGCTTGCCTGCATTGATGACCACGATGAAATCGCCGGTATCAACGTGGGGCGTGAACTCGGGCTTGTGCTTGCCGCGCAGTCGGCGTGCCACTTCGCTGGCGACACGACCGAGGACCTTGTCCGTTGCGTCAATCACGAACCACTCGCGCTGCACCTCATGGGGCTTGGCGGAAAAGGTTTTCATGATGAATTTTCCTTGATAAATGCGCTCGAATCGGGCGGTTCCGCAAGCCTCTCCTGCGGACTCAACCTTGTTGTCTTTTCCGGAGCGCACGGAAAGCCCGAAAGTATAGCCTTTTCAAAGACTTGTCGTCAATTCCGATGTTGCAGCAATAAAGCAGGCAAAAAAAACCCGAAGCGTTTGGCTTCGGGTTCAATCCACACCAAAGGAGGAGGGTGGAGGAGACAATCGGGAGGCCGCCCTTGGCGGCCTCGAAAAAAGTGTAGGCGATTTTATTGTGCAACGCAAGAAATCCTGCGGAAGTTTTCCAACACATCCAAAACAAATGAGCCGAAATCCGCGTTAAAACAAATACTTGCGCGTCACTTTGGCAGACGCCCTTTCATGCCGCGCCTGCACCCTCCCCTGCAGGAGGCAATGCCCGTAGATACAATGGCGTCTTCATTCTCGATCAAGGATTCAACATGGAATGCACCGTGCGCTGGGCCGGCTCTCCCGGCATGAGCTTTCTCGCAGAAACCGGCTCCGGCCATACCGTGGTGATGGACGGAGCCCACGATGGCGGCGGACGGGACTTGGCGCCTCGCCCCATGGAGCTCGTACTCGCAGGGACGGGCGGGTGCACCGCCTACGACGTCGTCCTGATATTGCGCAAGAGCCAGCAGGACGTCCGCGGCTGCGACGTGACCCTGAAAGCGGAACGTGCGGAGAAGGAGCCCAAGGTCTTCACCAAGGTGCACTTCCACTTCACTGTCCGCGGCCGCAACCTCAAACCCGGCCTGGTCGAACGGGCGATCAAGCTGTCGCATGACAAGTACTGCTCGGCCTCGATCATGCTGGAGAAAACGGCCGAACTGAGCCACTCGTTCGAGATCGTCGGCGACGCGGCCTGAGCGCGATCCGGGATTACACGTAGTAGGCGGTTGTCGTCATCACTTTCGCCGCCGCCCGCATCAGCCAGCCGACGGGCCGCGGCAGCTCGACCGCCCCTTGCGCCAGGGCCTCGTTGGCGTGACCGATTTCATCCTCTCGCATCTGTCGGACGATCGCGCGCGACCGTTCGTCTTTCACTGGCAATCGCTGCAGATGCCCTTCCAGGTGCCGAGCCACCTGACGCTCGGTTTCGACCACGAAACCCAGACTCGCTGCGTCACCCGCTCGTGATGCCACAGCACCAATCAAAAAGGCACCCGCGTACCAGAACGGATTGAGCAGACTGGTGCGCGAGCCCAATTCGCGCACGCGTTCGGCCGTCCAAGCCAGGTGATCTGTCTCATCCTGCCCGGCTTGGGAGAACTGATGCCGCAACACAGGATCGCGCGCAAACCGCCCCTGGGAATCGTACAGGGCTTGCGCGCACACTTCCCCGACGTGATTGACGCGCATCAAGCCTGCACTGAGCCGCCGCTGCGCCCCATCCATCTCCGCCTCTGCATGGGCAGTCGCCGGGTTTGCACGTGCCGCAATGGAAACCCCGGCGATCACACGCAGGGCCTTGTCGACATCCAAGATCAATCGATCCACGTTCATCATCGTCCTTTTCGCATTCAATTTGCGTCTCATGCCTTGCACAGAAGGTCTGGCAGCAGTTCTGCGCCCCGGCAATGCCGAAAAAACACCTGTTGTATTCAGGCCACATAATTTCCTGAAAACGATGCACAGAGCCAAAATCTGTTTGCCGCAGCCCACCAAATTTGTTGAAATTGTCGCCAGCTTTCTGGTTCATTGCCAGGGGCATCATGAGCGAGAAACACAAGATTCGATCCTTGCTCGCTGCCGAAAGGCATATTTTCAACCCAAGTTCGCCAATCTTTGGAGACTAATTAATGAAAAAATCGCTTCTCGCACTGGCAGTTCTCGGTGCCTTTGCTGGCGCTGCCCAAGCGCAAACCAATGTGACCATCTACGGCTCGATCGACGCAGGCATCCGTCACGTTGACAACGTGAACGCTGCTGGCGACAGCCAGACCACGATGGGTTCGAACGGCACCTACAACTCCAACCGCATCGGCTTCCGTGGCACGGAAGATCTGGGCGGCGGCCTGAAGGCAAACTTCCAACTGGAAACCGGCTTCAACTCCGGCACCGGCGCACTGGACAACGGTGCAGACCGTCTGTTCAACCGTACCGCTATCGTCGGCCTGGCAGGCAACTGGGGCGCACTGAACCTGGGTCACCAGTACTCCGTGAGCTTCGACACGATCGGCATGTATGATCCGATGACTTACAAGTACACCGGCATCATCCCGCTGGCAGGTCAAGGTGGCCTGACCCGTCTCAGCAACTCCGTCAAGTACGTCGGCAAATTCGACGCTGTGACGGTGCGTGCACAGTACGGCCTCGGTGAGACCGAAGGCGACTTCAGCGCCAACTCGACCATCGCCCTCGGCGCGGCCTACTCGGCTGGCGGCATCACTGTTGCCGGCGCCTACACCGGTGGTGAGCGCGCTGTCGGCGGCGTCCAACAAGATCTCACCAACTGGACGATCGGTGCTGCCTACGCAACTTCCGCCTTCCGTGTTGCTGCCGGTATCGCCGACAACTCCCAAGAGCAAGGCGCTGGCGTAGCAGACGTTGACACCACCAACTGGTGGCTCGGCGGCAGCTACAACCTGTCCCCGACGACGGCTCTGTCCGCTGCGTTCTACCGCACCGATTCCGAGCAAGGCGCACTCGAAGCTGAACGTGATCTGTTCATCATCAGCGCGACCTACGCCCTGTCGAAGCGCACGAACCTCTACGCAGCCATCGACCACTCCCGTTACGACGGCACTGCCGCCCTCGACGGTCGCTTCGCTGCTATCGCTCCACGCGACAAGCAGACCGGCTTCTCGGTTGGTGTGAACCACCTGTTCTAAGCCAAAGTTGGAGCAGCCCGGTAACGGGCTGACCTGACGCAAAAAGGGCGACGGATTCCGTCGCCCTTTTTTGTTTCCGAAGGATCGGGATGACGGAGTCATCTCGCCGCCATCCTCAGCGGACACAATGTTCCGCCGAGTTGCTCCCTAAGTTGTTTCCTCCATGTTGAAGTTGAAGGCGAACGTTGTCAGAATGACCGCCGTCTGCCGGGCAGGCCTATCCCAATTTCCAGTGCAGCAGCCCACCGGCATCCAACGGAACGACAGACGAATCACCGAGCGGCAATTCAAGCGGAATTTCCCAGTCCACGCGCTGCAGCACGATCTGATCCCGATTCACCGGCAACCCGTAGAACGCAGGCCCGTTCCGGCTTGCGAACCCCTCCAGCCTGTCGAGTGCACCGGCGTCCTCGAAGGCCTGCGCATACAGTTCCATCGCGTGCAGCGCCGTGTAGCATCCGGCGCATCCGCAGGCATGCTCCTTCAATCCCTTGGGGTGCGGCGCGGAATCGGTACCAAGGAAAAACTTCAGGCTGCCGGAGGTCGCGGCCTGCACCAGGGCTTGGCGATGGCGCTCGCGCTTGAGTACCGGCAGGCAGTAGTAGTGCGGTCGGATGCCACCCTTGAATATCTCGTTGCGGTTGTATAGCAGGTGATGTGCGGTGATCGTGGCACCCACGCGTTCATCGGCCTCCGCAACATACTGCGCGGCATCCGCCGTGGTGATGTGCTCGAACACCACTTTCAGACCGGGCAGGTCGCGCCGCAGGGGCTGCATGACACGTTCGATGAAGACCGCTTCGCGGTCGAAGAGATCGACTTCCGGGTCGGTCACTTCGCCATGGACCAGCAATGGCAAGCCGACATCCTGCATGACCTCCAGCGTTCGGTAGCACTTCTTCAGATCGGTGACGCCGGCGTCCGAGTTGGTGGTCGCTCCGGCCGGATACAGCTTCAGTGCGTGCACGAAACCGCTTTCGCGCGCACGCCTGATCTCGTCGGGCGGCGTGTTGTCGGTCAGGTAAAGCGTCATCAGCGGCTCGAAGGACACTCCCTCCGGTAGCGCGGCGAGGATGCGTTCGCGGTAGGCTTGCGCCAGCGCCGTTGTTGTGACAGGCGGGCGCAGGTTGGGCATGACGATGGCACGCGCAAACTGGCGTGCGCTGTGTGGAAGCACGTCGGCCATGACCGCGCCATCGCGCAAGTGCAGATGCCAGTCGTCGGGACGGATGATGGTGAGGGTATCGGAAGGCGTGGGCAAGGCTTGGCTCATGACAGTCGGAGGATCGGAGAGACCGTCATTGTACCGTCCGCCACCGGCGCCCCGCGATGGGTCCACAGCCCCAGGCCGTACCGACTCCTGCGCCGATGCCGATGCGGCATCAACACTTTCAGTCAGCGATTGCCGGTCAGCCGGCGATACCCGCCTCCCGGACCGATGACAGGAGATCAGTACGGGCAGCGCGTCGACGCTGGAGCGCAACGATCAATCCAAGCAGCAGGAGCGCCGGAATGAAAATCCATTCCTTGGCAGGACGATCCGCCGGCAATTCCATGCGGGTGATGCGCCAGCCCGGTTCCATGCCCAGCTTGGCCGCAGTCGATCCGAACTGCACGGTCAGAATCTGCAGCTCTTCTCCCTGCGGAACGACGCGCAGTCCAGCCCGCTGCAGGCGCTCGCGCGCCGTGCCAGGCTCGCCGAGCGGGATCAGCACGCCCTTGCTGACGAGATCGCCATCGATCGTTTCACCTTCGATCCAGATTCGCTTGCTCGTACCTGCAGGCGCACTTTCCGCCTCCTGCAGCAATTGCGTTGCTGGCAGCTCCTGAAACGGGGGAAATATCTTGTCCCAGACGTAGCCGGGGCGGAACAACGCAAAGGTCACGAGCAACAGCGCAATGGTTTCGTACCAGCGGCTTCGTACCAGGAAGTAGCCCTGGGTCGCGGCAGCAAAGACCAGCATTGCAATCACTGCACTTCCAATCGTCAGGATCAGGTGCCAGACCGAATCGATGCCGATCAGCAGAAGCTGAGTATTGAAGATGAACAGGAAGGGCAGGATGGCCGTGCGCATACTGTAGAGGAAGGCCGTTGCGCCCGTTCGAATCGGATCGGTGCGTGCGATCGCGGCCGCGGCGAACGACGCCAGCCCGACCGGCGGGGTCACATCGGCCATCAGCCCGAAATAGAACACGAACATGTGGACCGCAATGAGCGGCACGAGCAGGCCGCTTTGCGATCCCAGCTCGACTACCACCGGCGCCATCAGGGTCGACACCACGATGTAATTCGCCGTAGTCGGCATGCCCATGCCGAGAATCAGGCTGATCACGGCAACCAGGACCAGCATGACCATCAGGTTGCCGCCGGAGAGCAACTCCACCAGCTCGGTCATCACCAGTCCGATTCCGGTGAGCGAAACAGTGCCGACGATGATGCCGGCCGACGCCGTTGCGACTCCGATGCCGATCATGTTGCGCGCTCCGGCCACCAGGCCGTCGGCCAGTTCTGTCGCGCCGCGCTTGATCTCCTGCCAGTACCCTCCGCGGCCCCGGAAGAAGGCCTGGATCGGCCGTTGGGTGAGGATGATGAAAATCATGAAGGTCGTGGCCCAGAAGGCCGACAGACCGGGCGACAACTGCTCGACCATCAGGCACCAGATCAGCACCACGACGGAAAGCAGATAGTGCAGGCCGGACTTCAGTGTGGGCCCGGTTTCCGGCAGCTCGAACAACGGAGAATTCGGATCGTCCAGCTCCAGTTCCGGCTGGCGGCAGCCGTACCAGAGCAATCCGATGTAGGCGATCAGCACCCCGACCATGATGACAGGCAGCGCACTATCTCCGAACACCCCCTTCAGCCAGCCGATCCCCCAGTACACCGCAGCCGAGAAGATGACGAAGCCGCTGATCGTGAAGCCGAAGCCTAGCAGACGCTGCAGCGGCGTCGCATTGCCGCGCCGCGGCAAGCCCTTCAGATTCGCCTTGAGCGCCTCCAGGTGCACGATGTACAGCAGGGCGATATAGGAAATGATGGCCGGCAGGATGGCGTGCTTCATCACCTCGACATAGGTGATGCCGACGTACTCGACCATCAGAAAGGCCGCTGCACCCATGACCGGCGGCATGATCTGGCCGTTGACCGAGCTCGAC
>JAEZHR010000138.1 GCA_023416415.1 Pseudomonadota bacterium | reverse complement strand
GGATCAGCAAGGCCGACGAAAAAAAGGCGAATGGCGACGCCAAGGGGGACGGCGGCAAAGTCAAGCAGGGACTCGCCGGCACCAGAAAATTAATGGAGGAAAAGCGATACCGCAGTGCTGCCGAGATGGTGTTAGCCGAATTTCCCGAGGCGCAGCGCAACAAGCAGGGCGAATACAGCAAGGCGCTTTCCAGAGTCTTGCTTTCCGAAGAGCTCGCACTCCTGTTCAAGCAGCAACGTAGTTTCGGCAATCCATATGCCTTCAATGCAATGGAATTTATCATTCTAGGTGCAGGAGATCGCAAAAGCGGACTGTTCTGGGAGCAGAAACCACCTCTTGCAGGAACGGATCTGCTCAAAATGTTGGGGAAATGCACATTTGAAAAAACTGAGCACCGTGCTCCCAAAGCCAGCTTCACGGCGGAACGCCATGTCTGGCTGACCCGGCTCAACAACCTGCGTGTCGTCATCGAAGGTGACACACGTCCGTTGAATGAAGCAGAACGGCAGATTGCGCTGCCGCTCCCCTACAGGCAAACCAGCGATCTGACCTACAAGCAACTCAAGGCCGCACTAGTCAAAGCCGGCTTGCTACCTGAGCATTTCAAGTTTGCGGGCCTGCGCTACCCTACCCAGCAGGAGGCCGAGCGGAACTCCAAGGACCCGGAGGCAGAGCGGCTTGTTCGGCTGCCTGCATGGCAGGAGTTGCGCAAAACACTGAAGGACAAGGGGCTGGAAACCGAATGGCAAGGGTTGGCCGGGGCCGCAGTCAGTGGGAAACCGGATCTCCTAGACCAAATTGCCTGGGTCCTGAGCGTATTCAAGGACGGAGCCGAAGTTGAGCGAGAGTTGCGCAAACTGACGTTGCCGGGTGGCGAAGCAATGATCGATGCCCTTTCCGAGATCAGCTTCGACAAGTTTCATGCACTGTCCCTCAAGGCGCTGCGCGAGATTGTCCCGCACATGGAGGCGGGTCTGCGCTACGACGAAGCGTGTGAAAAGGCCGGCTACCATCACAGCCAGTTGTTCAAGAGCGGAGAGGGCCAACATGAATACCTGCCCCCTTTTTACGAGAAGCGCGACAGGGACGGCCGCATGGTATTGCGCGAGGATGACGACATTCCGCGTAATCCGGTTGTTTTGCGTGCTTTGAATCAGGCACGCAAGGTGCTCAATGCGTTGGTAAGACAGTATGGGTCGCCGGCGGCTGTGCACATCGAAATGGCGCGTGACTTGTCCCGTCCCTTGGACGAGCGCAACAAGGTCAAGAAAGCGCAAGAGGAATTCCGCGACCGCAACGAGATCATTCGCAAGAAATTCAGCGAAACTTTCGGCTTTATTCCAAACGGCAGACAGTTCGAACAATACCTGCTCTATGAAGAACAGCAGGGCAAATGTGCCTATTCGCTCACGCCTCTGGACATCGGCAGGATTCTGCATGAAGCGGGATATGCCGAAGTCGACCATGCCCTGCCCTATTCGCGCAGCTTCGACGACAGCAAGAACAACAAAGTGTTGGTGCTCTGCGCGGAGAACCGCAATAAGGGAAACCGTACGCCCTACGAATATCTGACGGCTTTCGAAGGAGGAGAGGACGGTGCAAGGTGGCGCAACTATGCCGCTTTCGTTGCAAGCAACAAATCCTATCGTTTGGTCAAGCGAAGCCGTTTGCTGCGCAAAAACTTCGGCAAGGAGGAGTCCAGCGAGTTCAAGGAACGCAACCTCAACGACACACGCTACATCTGCCGATTCTTCAAGAATTACGTTGAACGCCACCTGAAATTTGCGGAAGGCAGCCACAGCAAGCGCTGCGTCGTCATCAGCGGACAGCTCACAGCATTCTTGCGCACGCGCTGGGGATTCAACAAGGTCCGTGGTAGCAGCGACCGTCACCACGCGCTGGACGCCGCCGTGGTTGCTGCCTGCAGCCATGCCTTGGTCAAGCGATTGGCGGACTATTCGCGGCGCAAGGAACTGGAGCAGGCAGGGAATGTGATTGACATGGAAACGGGCGAAATTCTCGATCCGTCACTGCTCACGCGGTTGGCTAGAGATTTTCCAAAACCTTGGCCGCACTTCCGCGAAGAAGTGCTGTTGCGGCTCAATACGGATGATGCAGCCCTGCTCAAGACCGAAGCGCAGCGCATAGGCTATTCACCCGAAGCCGTTGCGGCCCTGCGGCCCTTGTTTGTTTCGCGTGCGCCGCAGCGGCGCAATGGCGGGGCGGCCCACAAAGACACTATCTACGCCCAGCCCGAACGCTTGCGGGAAAGTGGTGGTGTCACGCAACGGGTACCGCTTGCCAGCTTGAGCTTGAAAGACTTGGACAGGCTTATCGATCCGCATCGTAACGAGAAACTCTACGCCGCTATCCGTGCACGACTGGAAGAAAATGGCGGTAAGGGAGATAGGGCCTTCACTGCGGACAGGCCACTACGCAAACCCGACCGTAACGGCAACCCGACCGGCCCGATAGTGCGTAGCGCTACGATGGTCATCGACAAGCTGTCTGGTATTCCGATCAGAGGCGGTATCGCCAAGAACGACGTCATGTTGCGTGTCGACGTGTTCCGTCACAAGAAGGACGGGAAGTATCACCTGATCCCTGTATATGTACATCATATGACTGCCAAGGCATTGCCGAATCGGGCAATTGTGGCGTCCAAGGATGAAAATGAATGGACGCTGATTGACGATCGCAACTTCGAATTTTTATTCGGCCTGCATTCGAATGATTTTGTCCGTGTTTCCCTGAAAGGTGAAGTACTTCAAGGGTATTACGCCGGCTGCGACCGTTCGACCGGAAACTTGGGACTGTGGGTACATGATCGAAATCTGGCCGTGGGCAAAGGCGGCTTTATTCGTACCGGCGTCAAAACTGCACTGAACTTCGAAAAGCTCCATGTAGACACTCTTGGCAATATTTATCCTGCCCCGCCGGAGGCGCGCCGTGGTTTGGCGTAGCGTAATGATCTCCCGCCCGGCACGTTTGCGGCGTGAACATTTTTCCTTGGCTATCGACCAGAAGGACACGGCCTTCGTGCCCTTTGAAGACATAGCGGTCATCGTCCTCAACCATCCCGAAATTACGCTATCGCACCCGGTGCTGTCTGCTTGCGCCGAATATGGCATCGGCCTGTATGCAACGGGCAAGAATCATCAGCCATCGGGCATCTTCCTGCCTTTTCTCTCTCATGCACGAGCCACCCGGATGATGCGCAAACAACTCGCCATCTCCCGTCCCTCGGTTAAACAAGCCTGGGCTTGCGTAGTCCGCCGCAAGATCGAAAACCAGGCGGCCTGTTTGCGATTGGCGGGAAAGGAAGGCGCAGACCGGTTGGACTCGTATGCTCGGCGCGTGCGATCTGGTGACCCCGACAACCTCGAAGGGCAAGCGGCGGCCTTCTATTTCATCCAACTGTTCGGCACAGGCTTTCATCGAGCTGCAGACAGTTGGACCAATGCAGCACTGGATTATGGCTATGCTGTGTTGCGGGGAGTCATTGCCAGGGGACTCGTTGCGCACGGACTTCACCCTCCATTGGGTCTGTTCCACGATAGCGAACAGAACGCTTTTAACCTGGCTGACGATCTGATCGAACCTTTTCGTCCCGTGGTTGATCTGTATGTTGCCCGGCAATCAACGATGACGGAAGGAGAATTGATACCGGAGGACAAGCAGGGGCTGATCGCCTTGCTCAACGTGGACGTCGGCATGCCACAAGGCAAGATGTCGATCTTGTCGGCGGTCGAGTATTCAGTGGAAAGCCTCGTGCGAACATATGAGGGTGATAATACCGAATTGGACCTTCCCCGCCTCATCGGCCTGAACCCGCATCGGCTGGAGTATTAGGGTGGGTGCCGAGACGAGGCGCTACATGCGGTTAATTGTCTTCTTCGACTTACCCATGGTCACCAAGGCCGAGAAACGTGCGTACGTGCAATTTCGACGCTTTCTTCTCAATGACGGCTACGACATGATGCAGTGGTCCGTCTACGGCCGCATTCTCAATGGCAGCGATGCAGAAACCAAGCACCTTGCCCGCCTTGCCTGCAATCTGCCGCCCGAAGGCTCCGTGCGTTGCATGACTGTGACAGAAAGGCAATATGCAGGCATCAGGTTGCTGGTCGGAACTCCTCATTTTCAAGAAAAAAAGATTCCGGCCTCGCAAATGTTGCTGTTCTAGGCCAATAAATCCAAAGAAAAGTCCTCGCGCGAACCAAGCCGGGCGAAGATTATGGCGGAGCCAGATTGTAGCTATCCGGGGTGAGAGAGGGAGCTACAAC
>JAEZHR010000298.1 GCA_023416415.1 Pseudomonadota bacterium | reverse complement strand
ATCAGGGGGCGCCCCAGGTAGCGATGCACCTTGCCGCGCAGGCTGCCGACCGGCGTTTCCGGATCGAGATCGAGCAGCGATACGGCAGCCGTCTTGCCCAGTGCCACGATGACCTGCGGCTGGATCAGCTCGATCTGCCGTTTCAGATAGGGCAGGCAGGACGCGGCTTCCTCCGGGGACGGCCGACGGTCCTTGCCCTGCGCGTCGGTCGGCCGGCATTTGACGATGTTGGCGATGTAGGCGCTGTCCGCCCTGTCCAGACCCAGCGCGGCCAGCATGTTGTCGAGCAATTGCCCGGCGCGACCAACGAAGGGTTCGCCGCGCAGGTCTTCCTCCCGCCCCGGCCCTTCACCGATGAACAGCCAGCGTACGCGCCGTTCGCCGGTCCCGAACACCGTGCGCGTGCGTCCGTGGCACAAATCGCAGCGGGTGCATGCGGAGACCGCCTGTTCCAGCGCCTCCCAGTCCATCTCGGCCACGCGCGTGTCAATCGTCAGGGGTGCTTCACTTGCGGGCGCCGGCAAAGCGTCTGCTTCGCCGGCTTGCGGGGAATGTTCCGGCCATGCGGCTTCGCTGTTTTCCGAGGCTTCGGTCACGGCGGTCTGCGCCTCGTGAAGAGCCGATGCGGGCGCCTCCGGTGCCGGCACAGCCGCCACATTCACAACATCGGGCGCAGACCGGGTCGCCAGCGCATGAGCGCCCTCGTCTGTTCCCTCGCGCGCGCGCTCGTTCGTCACTGCCTCGACCGCAGGAACGGCGCGCCTCACCCACAGCGGTCCAAGTCCCATCTCCTGCAGGAAGGCCGCACTGCGCTCGAAATCATTGAACGCCTCGCTCACAGCACCCTCCGCATCACGATTGCATCCTCGCGCGTATTTCCCTGAGCCGGATAGTAGCCGCGCCGGCGGCCGATCTCGGCAAATCCGTAGCTGCGATAAACCTCGCATGCACGCGTGTTCGACGGGCGCACTTCCAGCAGCACCGAAGTCATCCCGGCATGGCGCGCGAGCGTCGATACGCGATCGAGCAACAACCGGCCGAGTCCCTTTCCCTGCAGGTCACGCCGCACACTGATGTTGAGCAGATGCGCTTCATCGACCGCCTTCATCAACAGGAAGTAGCCGGTCAGCATGCCGCTGGCATCGCGCAGCACTTCGGCCGTATAGCCGCTGTAGAGCGAATCGAGGAAGTTGCCGCGTGTCCAGGGATAGGGGTAGACATCGTTTTCGATGGCCATGACTTCCGGCAGATCGTCCACCTGCATTGGCGCCAGGCGCAGTTCATCCAGCGCGGGCGAATGCGCGACGACATTCAGGTCTGCACTCATGCCGAAGCTCCCGCCGCCTTCAGCGCACGTTCGGCAGTAGTCAGGGCCACCTTGTCGCGCAGGTAGATCGGGCTGGCGTCGCGCGGCGCCACCGTGGCACCGGCCAGGAAGGCGCGTTGCGCCAGCCGCGCGACGAACGTGGCATGCGGCATGATGTCGGCGCGCGCGCCGGCCGCGAATTCACGATCGGCAAAGGCGCTTGCATAGGCCGCCAATGCATTGCCGCACGCAAGCACCCTGCCTTCGACATCGACAGTTGATGCCGCGCCCAGACGCGGTGCGCTGATCGCTTGCCAGCCGTCGAGGAAACGGTATTGCGCCCAGTACACTTCTTCCATGCGCGCATCGAGCAACACCAGCACATTGTCTGCGCCGGTCTTGGCACGGCAGGATTCGGCCATGGCTTCCAGCGTTACGATCGGCACCAGCGGCAAGTCCGCACCGAAGCCCAGGCCCTGAGCGACCCCGCAGGCCGTGCGTACGCCGGTAAACGATCCGGGGCCCGCGCCGAATCCGATTGCGTCGCATTGCGCAAGCGCGATGCCGGCCTCGGCCAGCACGGCCTGCACCATGGGCAGCAGGTTCCGCGAGTGGGTCTGAACGCCGGCAGCTTCGCGCGCGAGCACTTCTCCGTTGAGCAGCAAGGCAGCCGAAGCGAGTTCGGTGGAAGTTTCAATGGCAAGGATCGTCGGCATGGCCGCTATTCTACCGCCGCGCCTGCGTCGCCTGTTCTGGCCCGACCCTAAATTCACGGCGCGTCCTGCCGTTAACAGGGAGACCGATTAGCGGAGATAGACCATGGATGTCACAAACATTGCCCACCTTACCACGACCATCGCCACCACCGCGACCAACCAGGCGGTTGCCGTCGCCGTGGTTAAAAAGGCAAATGAAGTCCAGGCCAGCAGTGCCGCGGCAATGCTCGAAGCCCTGCCCCCGGCCACGCCGGCAAACCTGCCCGAACACATCGGGCGCAACGTCAATACCACGGCCTGAGCGCCGTAGCAGGCATCACGCAATCACTTACAATGGCGGTCCGCGACATTGCGCGGTCGCCACGACGTGTACCCCGATGCCTGTTCCCTGCCTGACCCTCGACAACGACAATCACGCCCAACTGGCCGCCTGGCTCGATGAAGGCGCATGGGTGGTGGCCTGCCTGTGCGCGGCCTGGTGCGATACCTGCCGCGCCTATCAGCCCGGCTTCGAAGCCCTGGCCCAGGCCCATCCCGACAAGCGCTTCGTCTGGATCGACATTGAGGACCAGGCCGACTTCATCGGCGATATCGACGTCGACAACTTCCCCACCTTGCTGATCCAGCGCGGCGACGCGGTGGCCTTCTTCGGCACAGTGCTTCCCGATGCGACACTCGCGGATCGTCTGATCCAGGCCCAGGCCGACAAAAGCGAAGACCGGCTGCAGGCGGATGCGGATGGCTTGCGCGAGTTCAGCCTGCTCGCTCGCTTGAAAGAATAAGGCCGGCACGCCGTCGCGAAGCATGCGACGAGGTGCCGGCCTTGATCAGCAATGCGGCCCGGACCGTCACGACCGGGCTGCCTGCATCAGTCGAGCTTGGCGCCGGAACGCTTGACCACTTCTTCGTAGCGTTTGTTCTCGCGCTTGATCAGCTCCGAAAACTCGGCCGAAGTGGTCGGCGCGGGCGTTGCACCCATCTTGTTCAGCCGATCGGCCACGGTCGGCGACTTCAGGGCATCGGTGAAGGCCTTGTTCAGCTTTTCCACCATCGGAGCGGGCGTGCCGGCCGGCACGAAGATGCCGAACCATGTGCTCACGTCAAAGCCCTTCAGACCGGCCAGGCCGCTTTCCGCCAGGGTCGGCAGGTCCGGCAGGCTCGGCGAACGCTTTTCGGTCGTCACCGCGATGGCCTTGATGTTGCCTTCGCGGATGCGTGCAGCGGCCGACCCGAGATTGTCGAACATGAGCTGGACCTCACCCGCCAGCAGCGCCGTCTGCGCAGGTGCCGCACCGCGGTAAGGAATGTGAACCATTTCCACGTCGGCGATCTGCTTGAACAGTTCGGCCGCCAGGTGGCCGCCGCTGCCGTTGCCGCCGGAGCCGAAGTTCACCTTGCCCGGAATGGCCTTCAGGTAGCTGACGAAGTCGGCGACGCTGGCAATCTTGTTCTTCTCTGCAAACTCCTTGTTCAGCACGAGCACGTTGGGCAGATTGGTGATCAGCGTGATCGGCACGAAATCCTTGATCGGATCGAAGGGCATGTTCTTGTACAACCAGGGATTGATCGCGTGCGTGGACAATGCGCCGATGCCGAGAGTGTGCCCATCCGGCTCGGCCTTGGCGACCACGCCCATGCCGATATTGCCGCCCGCGCCGGAGCGGTTTTCCACGAGTACGTTGCCCAGCGTCGGACGCACTGCATCGGCCAGCACGCGCGCTGCGGCATCAAGCGGACCACCGGGCGGGAACGGCACGATCAGCGTATAGGGTTTGTCGGCGCCTGCGGCGCCCTGCGCGCCGGCTGTCAGCGGCAAGGCCGCGAATGCGGCCAGGGCAGCAATGGCGAGACGGCGCGCGCTGCGGTAGGTAGAGGATGGCTGGTGCATGCAGATCTCCAAGGGGGTAAGTCGAGATGCATGCCGCGCGTGCAAGGGGGCTGCGGCATGACTGGGCCACAATTATCCCCAATGCGTGCCATTCGTGCTCGCAGACAACAAAAAATTCGGGATTTCAGGGATGCGAAAGAGTCAATTACAGGTGGCGTCGTATCCAGTTTGCCAGTTCGTCCTCGCCCACTTCGCCGCAGGCCACCCTGCGCATGATGGAAATGGCTTCATCATCGGTGGAATCCAGTTGCCAGCCGTTTGCGTACAGGAACAGGCCGAGCGCGAGAAAGGCGGCACGCTGGTTGCCACTGCAAAATGGACGATAGCGCAGCATGCCGATTGCATAGGCTGATGCGACCGCCGCGACATCCGCGATCGACAGTCGCGCTTCCTTGAGCGGATAATCCAGCGCAGCCGCAAGCAGCATTTCATCCCATGCGCCGCATTCCAGGCCATCGTCGAGCAGGCTGTCCCGGTGCAGCACCATGAAAGCCGCGGGTTCGATCACGAACAGGCTCATCGCAGCAAGGCCTTGAGGGCAGCACGAAAGGCGCCGACGAATTCACGTCCCACGTCAAGCTGCTGCTGGGTGGCAGGGCCGTGCGGCGTCAGCGTCAGCCCCTGGCACGACTCGGTCAGGAAAACGATATCGCCGTTGCCGCACTTGAGCCGCGCAAGCGCTTCGTGTGGCAGCACCACACCGATGGCATCGCCGATGCGAATCAATTTGACTGGATACATGAGCGTCCTCTGGTGAAGCGGGAGCTCTTGATGCGATTCTCATCGCCAGTGCGAGTTCCGCTTGTTTCTCCAGGGCATGCCAAAGGTTTCGCGGCGATACGAAAGGATCAGATTGCACCTTGGGGCTCAGGAGGCCTCCTGTGCCTGCCCACATCCTCGGCCGGCCCCAGCCTGAAGCATCGCAAGGTCATGAAGGAGTGCGGGATTCGCCATGGCGGTGCGGTCCGAGGTCAATCGGACCACGCATCGGCGCGAGAAACGGGACTGTCGCGAACATCTCTGAACAGTTCCGAGCGTTGCGGATCGTGCCCACACGGCACGCTGGACGCCCCTGCTTTCCCGGATCCGGGAGCCCGCCGGATTGACAGCCTCAAGCCGACACGCAGCGACGCTTCGACCCTGCGCATGCTGCCGGGACCGGGACCATGATCGCGTTCTGCGCGCGAGCGTAACGGCGCAATCAAACGAAAAAACCGGCCGCAGCCGGTTTTTCGTCCTGCCGTCGAAGGCGGTTCAGGCACTCGCCTTGGCCTTCAGGCGCCAGGCATGCAGCAGCGGCTCGGTATAGCCGCTGGGTTGCTCCAGGCCCTTGAACACCAGGTCGCGCGCGGCGCGAAAGGCGAATGACGATTCGAAATCCGGCGCCATCGGCTTGTAGAACGGGTCGCCCGCGTTCTGCCCGTCGACCACCCTGGCCATGCGCTGCAGCGTTTCGATCACTTGCTGTTCCGTCACGGTGCCGTGCAGCAACCAGTTTGCGATGTGCTGGCTGGAGATGCGCAGCGTGGCGCGGTCTTCCATCAGGCCGACGTTGTGGATATCGGGCACCTTGGAACAGCCCACACCCTGGTCGACCCAGCGCACGACGTAGCCCAGAATGCCCTGTGCATTGTTGTCGAGCTCCTGCTGAATCGCTTCCTTGCTCCAAGTCGGCTCGGCCGCGACCGGGAACTGCAGCAGGCCTTCGAGCAATTTCTCGATCTCGGTCGTTGCGTCCAGTTTTTCCAGCTGCTGCTGGATTTCCCAGACGTTGACCTGATGGTAATGCAGCGCATGCAAAGTCGCCGCCGTCGGCGACGGCACCCATGCGGTATTGGCGCCAGCCTTCGGATGCGCGATCTTCTGCTCCATCATCGCGGCCATCATGTCCGGCATGGCCCACATGCCCTTGCCGATCTGGGCGCGCCCGCGCAGGCCGGCCGACAGGCCCACCAGCACGTTGCTGCGCTCGTAGGACTGCAGCCAGGTCGAGGTCTTCATGTCGCCCTTGCGCAGCATCGGTCCGGCGTGCATCGCCGTGTGCATCTCGTCGCCGGTGCGATCAAGGAAACCGGTGTTGATGAAGGCCACGCGGCCGGCCGCTTCCTTCAGGCAGGCCGACAGGTTCACCGAGGTGCGGCGTTCTTCGTCCATGATGCCGAGCTTGACCGTGTTCGGCGCGAGGCCCAGCAAGGCTTCGACGCGACCGAACAGTTCGTTGGCGAAGGCGACTTCCGCCGGACCGTGCATCTTCGGCTTGACGATGTACACCGACCCGGTACGCGAGTTGCCGAACGCATGGTCGGCCGGGCGCTTGAGGTCATGCAGGGCGATGGCCACCGTCACGACAGCGTCCATGATGCCTTCCGGGATTTCCCTGCCGTCCCTGAGCAGGATGGCAGGGTTGGTCATCAGGTGACCGACGTTGCGCAGGAACAGCAACGAACGGCCATGCAAACGGACCTTGCCGTCCTGCGCATCGGCTGCGCCGGCGCCGGCGGTGTAGATGCGATCCTTGTTCAGGGTGCGGGTGAAGGTCTTGCCCCCCTTGATCACCTCTTCCGACAGCGTGCCCTTGAGGATGCCGAGCCAGTTGCGGTAGGCAAGCACCTTGTCGTCTGCGTCGACAGCGGCGATTGAATCTTCCAGGTCGAGAATGGTGGACAGCGCGGCTTCGACCACCACATCGGCCACGCCGGCGGGGTCGTTCTTGCCGATCGGAGTGTTGCGGTTGATCTGGATGTCGATGTGCAGTCCGTTGTTCTTCAGCAGCACCGCGGACGGATCGGCGGCATCGCCCTGATAGCCGACGAACTTGCTCCCGTCGGCCAGGCCGGTCGTGCTGCCGTCCTTGAGCGCAACCACCAGCTTGCCACCCTCGACACGGTAGCCGGTCGCGTCGCGGTGCGAGCCCTTGGCCAGCGCGGCCGACTCGTCAAGGAAATTGCGCGCGTAGGCGATGACCTTCTCGCCACGCGTCGGATTGTAGGATTCGCCGTTGGGGCCGATCTTCTCGCCGCCTTCGGTCTCGGGGATCACGTCGGTGCCGTACAGCGCATCGTAGAGCGAGCCCCAGCGTGCGTTGGCGGCATTGAGCGCATAGCGCGCGTTCAGGATCGGCACCACGAGTTGCGGGCCGGCCTGCAGTGCCAGTTCGGCATCGACATTGGTCGTCGTGACCTTGACGTCAACCGGGCGCGGCACGAGGTAGCCGATCGACTCCAGGAATGCACGGTAGCCGGCGGCGTTTCGGTTCGGACCGGGATTCTTGCGGTGCCAGTTGTCGAGCTCGGTCTGCAGGCGGTCGCGCTCGGCCAGCAGCGCGGCGTTCTTTGGTGCCAATTCATGGGCAATGGCGTCGAAGCCTTGCCAGAAGGCGGATCTGTCGATGCCGGTACCGGGCAGGACCTGCTCTTCGATGAAACCGGCCAGATTGGCGGCGACTTGCAGGCCATGGCGGGCAATGCGTTCGGTCATGGGAATTCTCCTAAGGAATTACAGGGTTTTCTGGAAGTAGAAAGCGGTCAGGATCAAACCGGTCGCGATGATGAAACGGCGCAGCCACGGCGCGGGGATCTTGCGCGCGACAGAAGCACCGGCATAGCCGCCCAGGGTGGCCGTAGCGAGCATGATGATGGTGTGCGGCCAGCTCACTGCGCCAGCGATCACGAAGGTCGTGACGGTGACGCTGTAGATGACGGCAGACAGCAGATTCTTGATGGCATTGATTTCGTGCACGTCGTCATGGCCGGACATGGCGAGGCTGGCCAGCATCATGATGCCCATGCCGGCACCGAAAAAACCGCCATAGACGGACACCACCGCCTGCCCGGCGAGTGCGCCCGGGGTATTGCCCGGCCTGCTTGTCTTCGCCCCGCGCAGCAATGTCCCGATCTTGCCCGAAAAGGCAAACAGCACGGTCGCAAACAGCAGCAACCAGGGAATCATTTTGGCGAAGGTGGCGTCCTTGGTGGAAAGCAGCAGCAGGCCGCCGCCGACCCCGCCGACGAAGGACACGATACCCATCGGGACGAGGTAACGCTTGTAACGCGCCAGTTCCGTGCGGTAGGCCCAGGCGCCCGACAGCGAGGCCGGCCACAGCGCCACGGAATTGCTGGCATTGGCCACAACCGGCGGGACACCGACGGCGAGCAGCGCGGGAAAGGAGAAGAAGGTGCCGCCGCCGGCAACCGAATTCAGCGCGCCCGCCATGAAGGCGGCTGCGGCGACTAGCGTGATTTCAAGGAGTCCCATCCATGGAGCCTTTACGTTGATCGGAAGGGGGTCAGTGCGCAATGCCCTGCGCATGTACGTAATCAAGCAAGGCTGTCATGTCGCGCCCGCTGCCATCCGGCCCGACGCCCAGTTCCTCCGGCGGCGCTCCGCTGCGGTTGACCCAGAATGTGGCATAGCCGAACCAGGCAGCGCCGCACACGTCCCAACCGTTGCTCGAAACGAAGAGGATGTTGTGCGGCGACAGGCCGAAGACATCCGGCGCCAGCTGGTAGGCCTCGGGCGCGGTCTTGTACTTCTTCACCGCATCGACCGAGAGGATGTGATGGAACAGCCCGCCCATGCCGGCGGCCTGCACCGCTGAATCCAGCATCTGCGGATTGCCATTGGACAAAATTGCCAGCTTCAGGCCCATGTGCTGCAGTTCCTGCAGCACGGAGAGGTTTTCGGGAAAGGCTTGCAGGCGTGCGTATTCGCCCATCAGCGCATTCTGCGCATCGATGCTCAGGTCCAGTCCGAGCTTCCTGCATGCATAGACCAGCGCATCCTGCGTGACTTCCCAGAACGGCTTGTAGACCGAGCACAAGGTGCGCAGCTGCGTGTACTCGATCTGCTTGGCACGCCACAACTCGGCCAGCGCCGCGCCACGGCGCGGAAACAGGCGCTCGGCGAGCGCGCCGATCGAATACACGTCGAACAGCGTGCCATACGCGTCAAAGGCGATGGCCTGTATGGTCATGTCCGGCCTGCAAGGATTAGCTTAACAAGACCGAAGTATATTCGCTACATAAAGGAGATATCAGGAAGAAAAATAACTTTATTAGTTCATTTTTGTATTAAATAAACAGGCTACAACATTGTTAGTTCGGGAATTCCTGTTCGCATAGGGCGATCCCACCCGGCCATGCAAACACCTGGCACAGGACTGCTACAAGGCCGCAGGACTGCAACAAGGCCGCAGGACTGCGGCCGACTGCTTTCCATGGAAGTTCCGGCTTCGCCTCCCCTTCACAACTTTGAAGTGCCTGGCGATCTGAGTGTTGCACGGCTCTGGATCCACATTCGCGCCCCG
>JAEZHR010000290.1 GCA_023416415.1 Pseudomonadota bacterium | reverse complement strand
ATTCCAGGTCGCGATGCGCCTGGGCGACGTCGGCCAGCTTGTAGCGCTGGTTGACGGGAATCGTGATCTTCCCGCTTTCCACCATCGAGAACAAGTCGGCGGCCATCTCTTCCAGGTCTTCACGCCGGGCCGTGTGGGTAAACAGCGTTGGACGCGTGATGTACAGCGAGCCGCGCGAAGCCAGTTCCTGCAACGAAAACGGCGGCACCGCGCCCGAAGCGTTGCCGAAACTGACCATCTTGCCCAACGGCGCCAGGCAGTCGAGCGAACCCATGAAGGTGTCCTTTCCGATCGAGTCGTAGACCACCGACACGCCCTTGCCGCCGGTGATTTCCTTCACGCGCTCGGTGAAGTTTTCCTTGTTGTAGTTGATCGTGTGCGTGCAGCCATGCGCGCGCGCCAGTGCTGCCTTTTCGTCGGAGCCGACCGTGCCGATCATGTTTACGCCCAGCGCACGTGCCCACTGGCAGGCGATCAGGCCGACGCCGCCGGCGGCTGCGTGGAACAGAATGGTTTCCCCGCCCTTCAGCGGATAGGTACGGCGGAACAGGTATTGCACGGTCAGGCCCTGCAGCATCATCGCGGCCGCAGTCTCGAAGTCGATGCCGTCGGGCAGCTTCACGAGATGGTCGGCCGGCATCACGCGCAATTCGGCATAGGCTCCCGGCGGACGGCTGGCGTACGCCACCCGGTCACCCGGCTTGACGTGGGTCACGCCCTCGCCCACGGCTTCCACGGTGCCGGCAGCCTCCATGCCGAGCCCGGCCGGCAGCGGCTGCGGATACAGTCCGTCGCGGAAGTAGACGTCGATATAGTTCAGGCCGATCGCTGCGTGACGCATGCGCACCTGTCCGGGGCCGGGCTCGCCGACCTCGACGTCGACATAGTCCATTACTTCGGGGCCGCCATTGCTGGCGATACGGATTGCCTTTGCCATCTTTTTCTCCTTGCTTATCTGGTATGCGAATGCGCGTGCGAGTGGTGATGGTGCGGCACCAGCTGCTCCAGCAGCAGCCGCGCCGTCGCCACATTCGTCGCGCAGGGAATGTTATGGACGTCGCAGGCACGCACCAGGGCATTGATGTCCGGTTCATGGGGCTGCGGCGTCATGGGATCGCGCAGGAAGATCACGCAGTCGATCTTTCCTTCGGCCAATTCTGCCCCAATCTGCAGATCGCCGCCCGAAGGCCCCGACAGCTTGCGCTCCACGGTCAGTCCGATCTCGTCCGCCAGCCGCTTGCCGGTCGTGCCGGTTGCCACCAGCTGGCACTGGCGCAACAGGTCGGCAAATTCGGCGGCGAGTTCGACCATGTCGTCCTTCTTGTGGTCGTGGGCAATGAGGGCAAGGCGTTTTTTGGTCATGACGAGGCTCGGTGGAAGGCCGCTGCGGAAGGCGTGCCCGGTCCTCCTATTCAAGCACAGGCGGACGCGAGCGGAAAGCGAGAAACGAAAAGATGGTGCCGGGCAATGAAGGCAGGCATGTCCGGCCCGAAGCGGGTGCGACGGAGGCAATCAGCAGGAGCCGGCGAATTCCCCGAGGCACCGGACACGAACACCGTTCAGAGCACCCCGAGCGCCTTGTCCAGGCCATCCAGCGCCACTTCGATGACAACGACCTTTTCCGAGCCGAGCGGCCAGAAGCCGACCTTCATCCGCCGCCCATTCTCGAACTGCCTGAGCGTGTCGTCCTTCATCAGCTGGCTGGCAATGCAGCCTTCCCGCGTGCAGGTCAGATAGGGCAACTGCGCTTCGTCCTGCGCATCGATCTGGCATCGTGAAGGGGTGCAAAAGGAGGAACGAACGCTCCTCGCGCCTCAGAACGTGCCGGGAAAGCTCCCACCGTCCAGCAGCACGTTCTGTCCGGTCATGTAGCTGGCATGTGCGCTGCACAGGAAGGCGCAGACGGCGCCGAACTCGGCCGGGTTGCCGAAGCGCCTGGCCGGGATCTGCTGGCATCGCGCCGCATAGGCTTCCTCGAGGCTCTTGCCAGCGGCGGCGGCCTGGGCGCCGAGCGTCTTGGCCAGACGGTCGGTATCGAACTGACCGGGCAACAGGTTGTTGATTGTGACGTTGTGCTCGACCGTCTTGCGCGCGATCCCGGCAACGAAACCGGTCAGGCCCGAGCGTGCGCCGTTGGACAGGCCAAGGATGTCGATCGGCGCCTTCACCGCGCTGGATGTGATGTTGACGATGCGTCCGAATCGACGCGCAATCATGCCGTCCACCGTGGCCTTGATCAACTCGATCGGGGTCAGCATGTTGGCGTCGACTGCCGCGATCCAGTCGTCGCGTGTCCATTTGCGGAAATCGCCGGGCGGCGGGCCGCCGGCATTGGTAATCAGGATGTCCGGGTTCGGGCAAGCTGCCAGGGCTTGGGCGCGCCCATCCGGGGTGGTGATGTCGGCCGCCACCGCCGTCACGCTCACGCCGCTGGCGCGACGGACTTCCTCGGCCGTCGCCTCCAACGCCTCGGCGCCGCGCGCCACCAGCACGAGATTCACGCCCTCGGCCGCCAGCGCCTCGGCGCAGCCGCGCCCCAGTCCCTTGCTGGCACCGCAAACGATGGCTTGCCTGCCGCGAATTCCAAGATCCATTGTGTTCTCCTATGTTTTCTTTCTGGATAAAAGATAGATGCCTGCCAGCACGAGTCCGGTGCCGGCGAGCTGAATGCGGGTGATTGGCTCATCCAGGATCGCTGCGGCCAGAAACAGCGTGGACGCCGGGCCGATCATGCCGGCCTGTGACGTGGTCGCCGCGCCGATCCGCTCGACCGCAAGCATGGTCATGTATACCGGAAAGATCGTGCAAAACACGGCATTGACCAGGGACAGCCAGTAGACCGGGGCCGGCTGCACGAGCATCTCGACCGGGCGCAGCACGAAAAACTGCGCGATGCAGGCCGCGCTGGACACGCACATCGCATACGCAACCAGGCGCAAGGAACCCACGCGCCGGACCACATCCCCGGACAGCAGCAGATAGAGCGCATACGAGAAGGCGGCGGCCAGCACCAGAGCACTGCCGAGCGCGACATTGCTGCCCCCCAGCCGCACGTCATGAAGGAAGACCAGCACCGTGCCCGAGTAGGCGATCACCAGCGCGACCCATTCAAGCCGGCTGATCCGGCGCTTGAGCACGAACATCGAAATCAGCAGCACGAAGGAGGGCGTCAGGAACAGCAGCAGGCGCTCCAGTCCGGCGGAGATGTATTGCAGCCCGAGGAAATCGAGGAAGCTCGACAGGTAGTAGCCGAGCAGGCCGAGCAGGACGATACGCACCCGGTCGGTCATGGCCAGCGGCGTTTCGGTGCGCGCCTTCCAGATCGCCACGGTCGCAAAGAACGGCACGGAGAACAGCATGCGGAACGTGATCAGGGTGACGGCATCAACGTCGTAACGGTAGATCAGCTTGGCGACGATGGCCTTGGCGGAGAACAGCACGGCCCCTACGAGGGCGATGGCAAGACCGACGAGGAAGACCTGACGGGTCTGGCCGGACGAAGGCGGGGCGGAAGATGCGGACATCCTGCCGATTGTACGCCGACGCCCGTTTCTTCTCAGAACGCCATCAGCGTTTCAGAATCGATCCCAGCACTCCGCGCATGATCTGGCGTCCAAGCTGCGAACCCATGCTGCGCGCGGCGGACTTGAACATTGCCTCGATCGCGCTGTCGCTGCGGCGCGCAGCAGGAGCCGTCCGCGCACGCGCCGTTTTCTCCTCCTTGGCGGGCTTCGCTGCTTCGGCGTTCTGCAATTCCTCCCGTACGCGCTGCGTCAGAAGTTCATAGGCCGATTCGCGGTCCTCCGGCTTGTCGTACACGCCCGCCACCAGCGATCCCGCCATCACCTGACGCCGCTCGGCCTCGGTCAGCGGGCCGATGCGCGATGCCGGCGGCACGATGAAGGCGCGCTCGACCACGTTCGGTCGCCCCTTTTCGTCAAGGAAGGACACCAGCGCCTCGCCCACGCCCAGCTCCATGATCGCTTGCGCGGTGTCGAGCTGCGGATTCGGGCGAAAGGTTTCGGCCGCCGCCTGCACCGCCTTCTTGTCGCGCGGCGTATAGGCGCGCAAGGCGTGCTGCACACGGTTGCCAAGCTGGCCGAGCACGGTGTCCGGAATGTCGAGGGGATTCTGGGTGACGAAGTAGACACCCACACCCTTGGAGCGGATCAGGCGCACCACCTGCTCGATCTTCTGCAGCAAGGCTTTCGGCGCTTCGTTGAACAGCAGATGCGCCTCGTCGAAGAAGAACACCAGCTTCGGCTTGTCCGGATCGCCCACTTCCGGCAGCAGCTCGAACAGTTCGGACAGCATCCAGAGCAGGAAGATCGAATACAGCCGCGGCGCATGCAGCAGCCGGTCGGCCGCCAGGATGTTGACCATGCCGCGCCCCTCGGCGTCGGTCTGCATGAAGTCTTCGAGATTGAGCATGGGCTCGCCGAAGAAGCGTTCGCCGCCCTGTTCCTCGATGGCAATCAATCCGCGCTGGATGGCGCCGACGGAAGCCGGCGAGATGTTGCCGTACTCGGTCTTGTATTTCGCGGCGTTGTCGCCGACATGCTGCAGCATGGCACGCAGGTCTTTCAAATCCAGCAACAACAGGCCATTGTCGTCAGCGATCCTGAACACCAGCTGCAGCACACCCTCCTGCACGTCGTTGAGGTTGAGCATGCGTGCCAGCAGCAGCGGTCCGAGTTCGGAGACGGTCGCGCGCACCGGATGGCCGCTCTCGCCGTACACGTCCCAGAAGGTCACCGGACAGCCGGCCCACTGCGGTTCCGGCAATCCGAGCGCGTCGAGTCGCTGCCTGAGCTTGGGATTCGACGCTCCCGGCCGGGCAATGCCGGACAGGTCGCCTTTGACGTCCGCCATGAACACCGGCACGCCGATGTCGGACAAGGCCTGGGCGAGGACCTGCAGGGTGACAGTCTTGCCGGTGCCGGTGGCGCCGGTGATGCAACCATGGCGGTTGGCGAGCTGGGGCAACAAGGCCAGTTGCCGGTTGTGTTGCGTGGCGATGACGAGTGGCTTGGACATGATCAGCGCGG
>JAEZHR010000261.1 GCA_023416415.1 Pseudomonadota bacterium | reverse complement strand
ACCACCCTCTGCGGCGGAATCGTCGGCATTCCGTTGGGCGTCTGGCTCGGGCACGGCCTGGCCACTGTCTACACCGAGTTCTACCATTTCCCGAACTTCGAGTTTTCGCTTTCCGGATTTTCGATCACGGTATCCATGCTGATCGCCAGCCTGTCCGCCCTGTTCGGCGCCGTACTGGCGGTGCGGCGCGTGCTGCGACTGCCGCCCGCGGAAGCAATGCGCCCTGAATCGCCAGCGCGCTTTCGGCCCGGCCCGCTGGAGCGCATCGGCCTGCAGCGCTTCATTCCGCTGCCGGTGCGCATGATCATGCGCAATCTGGAACGACGCCCGCTCAAGGCGCTGCTGTCGATCTTCGGCATTGCGCTGGCGGTATCGCTGACGGTGACAGGACGCTTCTCCTTTGACGCACTCGACGAGATCGTGCGCCTTCAGTTCCGCGTCGCCCAGCGCGACGACATGACTCTCAATTTCAACGAGGTACGAAGCCGCTCCGTGGTCTACGATCTCGCCAGCATGCCCGGCGTCCTGCGCGTCGAACCTTTCCGCAACGTTGCAGTGGAGCTTCGATCTGCGTATCGGATGCGCAAGACCGCCATCGTCGCACTGCCCCCGCAACGCGAACTTCGCCTCGTGCTCGATGAACAAGAGCGCCCGGTAAGCCTGCCGGCCGACGGCATCGTGCTGACCACCAGACTGGCCGAACTGCTCGGACTGTCAACCGGAGAAAGCGTCACCATCCACTTCCTCGATGGGCGGCGAGAGACCCTGCAGGTACAGGTCACACGCGTGGTCGACGACCCCATCGGCGTATTCGCCTACATGGACCTCGCGGCCCTGGCACGCCTGCGCGGCGAGAGCGAAACCGTCAGTGGTGCATTTCTCACCATCGACCCGGCATACCGCCGCGCGCTGTACCGTGAACTCAAACAGGTGCCCGCGATTGCGGGCGTGAACCTGCGCGAGGCCACGCTGGAAAGCTTTCTGGCCACGGTGGCCGAGAACATGCGCATCAACACCATCGTGCTGATCGTCTTCGCCTGCGTCATCGCGGTCGGCATCGTCTACAACTCCGCGCGTATTGCGCTGTCCGAGCATGCGCTGGAACTGGCCAGCCTGCGCATTCTCGGCTTCACGAAAAACGAGGCCTGTGCGTTGCTGCTCGGCCAGCAGGCCCTGCTCACCGTGATTGCGCTACCGCTTGGTTGCGCGCTCGGGTATGGCTTCGCCGCCCTGCTCGCGCAACTGTTGAGCCAGGACATGTTCCGCATTCCGCTGGTGGTCTCGACCGAGACCTTCGTCATGGCGGTGAGCGTGGTACTGGCAGCAGCAGCGGGCTCTTCGCTGCTGGTATGGCGCAAGGTGCAGCAACTGGACCTGATCGAAGTATTGAAAACACGCGAATGACATGACTGTCACCAACGACAAGCGCCGCGCGCGCACGTTTCTCTACGCGGTGCTGGGCATCGCCGTCGCGCTCGCCGTTCTTTGGTTCCTGTTCGCACCGAAACCGGTTCCGGTAGAAATGGCCCGTGCTTCCATCGGTCCGTTGCAGGTGACGGTCAACAACGAAGGCAAGGTGCGCGTACGTGAACGCTATGTGGTGGCCGCGCCGGTCGCCGGCGCGTTGCAGCGCATTACGCTGCGCGAGGGCGAGCAGGTGAAGCGCGGCGAGCCCGTTGCCTGGCTCGATCCGGTTCCGCTGGATGCGCGCCAGCGCCAGGAGACGGTGGCAAGGCTGGAGGCCGCGCGGGCTGCCGCACGCGAAGCGGCAGCCGGGGTGCAACGTGCGCAAGCCGATCAGGAATTGGCCGGCAGCGAGCTGGCGCGCACGCGCAAGCTCGCCAGCGACGGTTTCGTTTCGAAACAGGCGGTCGAGAAGGCTGCGACCGCGCAACGCTCGGCAACGGCCGAACTGACGGCTGCGCGCCTGCGCCAGCAGGCGGCCGAAGCCGACGTGCAAGCTGCTGCGGCGGCCCTGTCGGTGGCCGACATGCCGGAAGGCAAGGAGCGCCGGATGACCTTGCTTGCTCCGGTCGACGGCTATGTGGTCAATATCAACGAAAAAAGCGAACGCACAGTGGCCGCCGGCACTCCACTGATCACGATAGGCGACCCCATCCGGTACGAAATCGTGGTGGACGTGTTGTCGAGCGACGCCGTCAAGATTCCGACGGGCGCCATGATACTGCTGGAAGACTGGGGCGGCGGCGATACCCTCCACGCACGGGTGCGCCTGGTCGAACCCGTGGCCTTCACCGAGACTTCCGCGCTTGGCGTCGAAGAACAGCGTGTCAACGTCATCGGCGACCCCATCGATCCGCTGGGACCGCTTGGTGACGGCTATCGCATCGAGGCGCGCATCGTGATCTGGTCAGAGGACAAGGTATTGAAATTGCCGGGCAGCAGCCTGTTCCGGGTCGGCGACGGCTGGCGCGTTTTCGTGGTCGAGGACGGACGCGCCCGTGAGCGCGAAGTCAAGGTCGGGCGACGCAACCAGGACGAAGCGCAGATCCTGTTGGGTGTGCAGGATGGCGATGTGGTGGTGCGCTTCCCAGGCAATTCGCTGCGAGACGGCGCGCGTGTCGAAGCCCGCGCCAACGCCAATCAGTAGCCCCCGCCATTTTTACCGGAGTGCATCATGCCCGACACCATGCGCGCCATGCTCCTGGACGCCCCCGGCCGACCGCTGCGTCTGGCCGAGATACCGATTCCCGTTCCCGGCGAGCACGACCTGCTGATCGGGGTCACGGCTTGCGGCGTCTGCCGCACCGACCTCCACATCGTCGACGGCGAATTGCCCCCGCACCGGAAGCCCATTGTTCCGGGGCATGAAATCGTGGGCCGGGTCGCCGCAACGGGCGCAGCCGTGACTGCATGGCAGCCCGGCGAGCGCGTCGGCGTACCCTGGCTCGCCGGTACCTGCCGTGCCTGCGCGTACTGCGGCACGCAGCATGAGAACCTGTGCGATTCGGCCCGTTTTACCGGCTATGACCGTGATGGCGGCTATGCGGAATATACGACCGCCGACGCCCGCTACTGTTTCTCGATTCCGGATCGCTACGACGACCTGCATGCAGCCCCGCTGCTGTGCGCCGGCCTGATCGGCTATCGCGCGTATGCAATGACCGGCGACGCGAAACGCATTGGAATCTACGGTTTTGGCGCGGCCGCCCACATCATTGCCCAGGTCGCGCGCCATCAGGGCAAGAAAATTTACGCCTTCACCCGCCCCGGCGATTTCCGTTCGCAGGACTTTGCGCGCAGGCTCGGTGCCGCCTGGGCCGGCGATGCGCAGACGCGGCCGCCCGTGGCGCTGGATGCCGCAATCATTTTTGCCCCTGTCGGCTCCCTGATTCCGCAGGCGCTGGAGGCCACGCGCAAGGGCGCAACCATCGTCTGCGCCGGCATTCACATGAGCGACATTCCTTCTTTCCCCTATGCCGCGCTGTGGGGCGAACGCTGCGTACGCTCGGTCGCGAATCTGACGCGCGCCGACGGTGAAGCCTTCTTCGCGCTGGCAGCAGAAATGGACATCCACACCGAGCCCGTACCCTATGCGCTCGAGGATGCCAACCGCGCGCTGGCCGACCTGCGCAGCGGGAATTTCGAGGGTGCCGCCGTACTCCTACCGTGAAGGCGCTCGTGGGGGCGCATCCAATTTCACCGGAAAAACGATGCCTCGCCGATTCTCATGGCAAACCATACGCCACGCAATTCGCGAGGAACTTCACGAGCTGACTGTCTTTCATCAGCCCTCTCGCCCGTGGGAAATGCCGTTCGCGGCCGCCCTGTCATACGGTTTGCCGCTTCTGTTCGGGGCATGGTTTGGTCACCTGGATCAGGCGCTGTTAGTAGCGTTCGGCGGCATGGTGTTTCTGTATCTGCCCCGTACTCCCTTGTGGCATCGCATGGCGTGGATCATGGTCTGCGCCTTCGGCATGATCGCCAGCTACGCTGCCGGCCTGTTCAGCCAGTTCATCGCGCTGGGCCCTGTTCCCGCCGTGACCATCACCACCATTCTGGTAACCATGGTCGTTCGCTTTTATGGCGTTTCCCCGCCGGGCAGCCTGCTTTTCGTCACGGCTGCCTCCCTTGGGGCCTACGTTCCCCTTGCAGCCGCGCAAGAGCCGACGATGCTCGGGTTGTTCGCCATAGGCACACTGCTGGCGTGCCTGATCGCCTTCATCTATAGCGCCTTGATACTGTCCCGACGCGATCCGATGCCGATTACCCCACCCAGCGGACACGGTTTCGACTACGTCGTGCTCGACTCGGTAGTGATCGGCGCCGCCGTGGGTATCTCGCTTCTGCTCGCCGAATTGCTGCACATGGATAAGCCTTACTGGGCTCCTGTCAGCTGCGTGGCCATCATGCAGGGCACCACGCTGCACGCGGTCTGGTCGCGCCCGGTGGAACGCATCCTCGGTACCGGCGTGGGTGTTCTGGTAGCAGCCGCTCTGCTCCAACTGCCATTCCAGTCATGGACGATCGCCATTACCGTGATAGCTCTGTTTTTCATGTTCCAGGTGCTCGTGGTACGCCACTATGCATTGTCGTCAGTGTTCTTCACGCCAATGGCTATCCTCATGGCCGAAGCGCCGCTTGTCCTGGCGAACAAGATCTCGGGCGAACTGATCGCGACACGCTTCTGGGATACCGTGCTGGGCTGCTTGATCGGGGTGATAGGCGGCACCTGCCTGCACAATGTCCGGTTTCGCCGGGCGGCAAGCCGGGCACTGCGGCGCGTCATTCCGTCACGCCTGTTGCACTGGCGGGTTGGATAGCGCACCTCCGCGAACTGTACGCAACGATGTCGGCATTGTCCGACGCAGTACTGAAGACACTCGAATTGCCTGTGCTCCGCTGCTGCTTCAGGCCCCTATTTAAGCCCCGGCTCGCCGCTTCTGGCCAGGCATGGTTCGACCGCACGGGCCATGTCACGCCCTGTCGTCACGAGCGGCATCCGAGCGCCTCACTCCGGATCGCTCAGGTGCGAATTCGAATTCGAATGGCGACGGCTCCTTGCCAAGTTCGATCCATCCAGGCATGGCGGGCACTGGCGCTGCAGGCGTTGACTTGTCTGGTGCCAATTTGATTTCGCGTGACGAAGATGTGGAAGCGATACTGCCAGCATCTTTTTGGGGATTTCCGGAAGAAGCACCCTTGCCGGATCTTCGAGTCGCGTAAGAGTCGACACCGGCCTGGGGCTGCGGCTGCTCCGGGGATCTCCCTTTCACATGCTGCGATTGTTCGGCGTCAACCGCAGCTCGTTGAGAATCGCCGCTCCCTCACCTAAGGTTGTCGTCATGAGGGCGCCCCGACGCCGGTGAGCGCGGTCCCTCCAACCATTCTTCTATCCCAGCTCGGGTGGATTCCACGGCGACTGGATCAACGTAAGGGACGCTACTCTGCTGCCCACTCGGCACGTTCGGCGGGGCGATCCCGTGCCTCTGCGCCGCCTCGGATATCGCTTCCTGCAGCACACGATTTACCTCTCGCCAGCACAGCAATCTTTCACCGTCCATCACCTTACCTCTCCCATAGTGATTATCGATCAGCAGCTTAGGTAAATGGGCTGGATCGTTCGGATTTTTGTTCAATTTCTGCCAATCCTCGGCGGTCATGCCCTGATCGGCCAGGTCATTGACGCAGTACTTTATCAAAGGCTCCCAAATCGATTGGCCAAATAACGAGGCTGACGGAACGCGTTCCGCCAGCTCATCGACCAGATCGCACAGCAAGCTCAATCGCTGCTCCTTGCTCAGCAGATCCCGCCGCGCTTCCTTGGTCAGCTTTTTGAATCCCGTGGACATTCCGATATGATCTCGACGCGTCTTGTCTTCGAACCATGACGAAGCTGATTGTCGCAACAAAACACGTATAGCGGCAGCGAAATCGTCTGGTTTGAGCGTGGAAAGCGACTGAATCAGTTGCTTTAGAATTTCCGGTCGCTCTGGTGAGACCGCCTTCGTATCCAGGAATTTCTTGAGTACTTTTATTCGCTCTCGCTTGGCCTCGGTCCTCGGGTCCTTCAACTCGGTAAGGCTGTGCTGAATGGCAGTTGGTAGCTGCTCGCCCGCGCTACCGTCCGCCCCATGGCTCGCATGATGAGTGGCAGGCGGGGCAGCAACGGTGCTGGGGCGAGGAAAGAATCCGGAAAACGAGATCGAGAACATGGCATGTGCTTGGTTGGTGAAATCAAGGTCCGCGATTTGCCGTTTGGTGATCACGGGACTGTCGCCATATGTGCTCGTGACTTTGCGAATGGTTCCATCGACCACCGAGCGCGCGGCGGCAATCGCTTTCCCGGCCTGCCGTAGCCCATACCACTCCCTGCAAAAACTGCTAGCGCGGCATCATCCTCACTCCCACCAGCTCCGCCAGCGGGCGCGGCCGGCCGATGTGATAGCCCTGGCAGTAGTCCACACCGATCTCCTTCAGGTGTTCTAGAATGGCTGCGGACTCGACGAATTCGGCCACGGTCTTGAGGCCCATCTCGTGGCCGCCCGAGTTGATCGATTTCACCATCGCGCAGGCGATCGGATCATCGACGATTTCCTTGACGAACACGCCATCGATCTTCAGGTAGTCGACCGGAAGCGTCTTCAGGTAGGCGAAAGACGACAGCCCGCAGCCGAAATCGTCCAGCGCGAAGCTGCAGCCGATCTCCTTAACGCGTTTCATGAAGACCATTGCACGATTGAGGTTCGCAATGGCGCTGGTCTCGGTCAGCTCGAAGCACAGGATCTGCGGAGGGACGCAGTTTTCCTCGATCGCATCCAGCACGAAGGCGAGGAAATCTTCGTCGCCGAGCGAAGCGCCGCAGACGTTGATCGAATAGTGTCCGAGCGGGCCGTGCCGGCGCCGGCAATAATCCCCCAGCCATCCGAGGAAATTGCTGATGACCCAGCGGTCGATCGCCGCCGCCAGGTCGTAGCGCTCGGCCGCCGGCATGAATGCACCCGGCGGAATCACGCTGCCGTCACTGTCCAGCAGGCGCAACAGCACTTCGTAACGCGGCTCGGCGCCCGAACCCTGGGTCGCGACGATGGGCTGGACGTACAGGCGAAACTGGTCGGCATCGAGCGCGCGCCGGATGCGGCCGGTCCATTGCATCTCGCCGCGCCGTTCGATCAGGTGCACGTCGTCGGGCTGGTAGACGTGCACGCGGTTGCGGCCGGCATCCTTGGCCGCATAGCAGGCGCTGTCGGCGGCGCTGGTAACCGAGCCGACCGATGCATGATGACCGTCGACCTGGACCAGACCGATGCTCACGCCGACGGCAAAGGTCTTTCCTTCCCAGCTGAAGCGGAATTCCTCCACCGTGCGCCGGATGCCGTCGGCAACCTGCACCGCCTGCGCGATCGGACAGCCGAGAAACACAATGCCGAATTCATCGCCGCCCAGACGCGCCAGCACATCGGTGCTGCGCACGCGTCCCTTGAAGATCTGGGCCAGCTGGCGCAGCAGCTCGTCGCCGGCTGCATGGCCGCAGGTGTCATTGACCACCTTGAACTGGTCCAGGTCCATGTAGCAGAGAACGTGTTCGCCGCGCTCGTCCTCGGGACGGCTCACCAGCTCTTCGATCCGGCGCTCGAAGGCCGAGCGGTTGAGCAATCCGGTCAGATTGTCGTGCGATGCCTGGAACGAGAGTTCCTGTGCCAGCTGGCGCGTGACCGTCACGTCGCGAAAGGTCAGCACGACCCCGATGATCTCTTCTTCGGCATTGCGGATCGGCGCCACCGCATCCTGCACGGCCACCGTTCTGCCATCGCGCTGGTGCAGCACCGACGACGTGGTCTGCCCCAGCCGAACGCTGGCTGGCGCCCGGCTTGAGACGTGCTGCAGCGGACTTGGCAGCGGTGCGCCGGTGGCCTCGTCGGAAAGGCGGTAGACATCGGTCAGCGGCTTGCCTTCGGCTTCGGCAAGCGTCCAGCCGGTCAGTTGCACGGCCATTGGATTGAGGTAGCGGATGTGGCCGTGCCGGTCGGTGGTGATGACGCCGTCACCGATCGAGGCAAGCGTGATCTGCGCCAGCATCTTTTCCTGAAACAGCTGTTCTTCGACACGCCGCCGTTCGGTCACGTCGCGCAGCATGCAAATGTAGAGCCCGTCTTCGTCGGCACCGTGGCTGGCCGTCAATTCGGCAGCGAAAGGCTTTCCATTCTGCCCGCGCAAGGTCAGCTCGAACTTGGACTCTCCGCCCGGAGCGGGAAACAGCGACTGGAGCGCGCCGGCTCCGCCCGAAACGAACTGCTGAAGCTGACGTCCGATGACCTGATCGGCCGGCAGTCCGAACAGGCGCTCGGCGCCGGGATTGCAGCTGGCCAGCACGCCATCGGCCGTATAGGTGACGATGCCGTCCCGGATGTCTCGCACGATGGTCTGCGTCTTGTTCACCGCCTTTTGCAGTGCGCGCAACACCTTGTTGTACTGCGAGGCGATCTGACCGACCTCGGTAAACGGCTCGACTTCCACTTCCTTGTGGAAGTGTCCCTGCCGCTGATGCTCTTCCATCACCGTCAGAAGTTCGATCAGCTCGGTCCGGGCGCCATGCTCGGCCACGTTGAGTCCGCGAAGTTCGTCCTCGGGCGTCACGCGCAGCGGGTAATGGCGATCGAGCACCCGCAACGCCGCGTAGGTGACGCCAAAGGCCCATAAGCCGCAGGTCACGATGCCTTCGACCTGCACGCGCAATTGCGCCAGGAAACCAAGTCCGGTGCCAAGTTGGGCCGGGTCTCCAAAGAGGGCCACGGCGAAGGTCCCCCAGATGCCCGCCGCAAGGTGAACCGGAACCGCGCCGACGGCGTCGTCGATGCGCCACCGCACCAGCAAGCTTTCAGCCACGCACATGGCGGCTGCGCCACCGAGCCCGATGGTGAATGCCGCCGACGCAGTGATCGCGTGAGCGGATGCCGTGACGGCGACCAGACCGGCAAGCATGCCGTTGAGCGGTGCCACGGCCTCGACGTAACCGTTGCGCCACCAGGAAATGGCCATCGCACCCGCGATGCCGGCCACCGCACCAAGCAGGGTATTGACGACGATCCCCGGTACGCGCGCATCGAAAGCCAGCGTGCTCCCGCCATTGAACCCGAACCAGCCGAACATCAGGAGCAGTCCGCCCAGCATCGCCAGCGGCAGATTGGAGCCGGGCATTGTGCGCACGCCCTGGCGTCCATCGAACCTGCCCTGGCGCGCGCCGATGACCAGCACCACCGCCAGCGCCATCCAGCCACCCACGCTGTGCACGACGGTGGAACCGGCAAAATCGACGAAGCCGCGCGCGCTCAGCCACCCCTGCCCGCTGCTGAAGGTGCCGCCCCACGCCCAGTGACCGAAAATCGGATAGATCAGTCCGGCGCCGAGCGCCGATATCAGCAGATAGGCGTTGAAGCGCATGCGCTCGGCAGCGGCGCCGGAGATGATGGTCGCCGCAGTCGTGCAGAACATGGCCTGGAAGACGAAAAACGCCATTGGCCACGGATCCAGACCGGAAACCTCCGGCATGAAATGGTCGGTCCCGATCAGGCCGCCCTGGCTGGTGCCGAACATCAGTGCAAAGCCGAACAGCCAATAGAGCAAAATGGAAATGCTCAGATCCGCAACGTTCTTGATCGCGACATTGATCGCGTTCTTGCTGCGTGTGAGACCGGATTCGAGGCACAGGAATCCGATCTGCATGTTGAACACCAAACCGGCGCACAAGGCCAGCCAAAGCATGTCGGTCAGGGTTTTTTCCATTGCGCTATCGTCAACCTCGCTTGCTGAGCGGGCCTGCCCGGAGTCGGATGGGTACCGGACGTCCTCGCGGTCCGGCGCACACCGGTTATCGATATGCGCCGTGTTGATCGGATGCGCGTGCAAGACGCGAAGCATCGCCGGGGCACCGCTCACGGCAAGCATTCGCAACGCCGCAGACGCCTTCGATCGGCCTTGTCCAACAGAAAAACGAAGGGGCGGACCACTGGCACGGTGGTCCGAACCGCCCCCGGCCCTCCGCAGTCCGCGGCGGGGCCATCAAGAGCGACGGTGGAAAATCAGTTCCGCCGTCCGAACGCACGCGTGCCCGGAACGGGAAAAGCGATTTTCATGCCAATGGGAAACACTGCGGACACCGAAAGTAAGGCGCCGGCCTGCATTGTTTTGGCGCAGTGCGGTGCGCCACTGCTGGCGGCGCACCATTTGGAGGCATGGCGGACCCGCCATGCGCGCAAGTCCGGTCTAGTCCTGCTCGCGCAGGCGGCTCAATGCCTCGTCGATGCGTTCGACCCCGAGCACCGTCAGGCCCTCGATCTTCTGCTTCGGCGCATTCGCCTTCGGGATCAGGGCCAGCGAGAAGCCGAGCTTGGCCGCTTCGCGCAAGCGCTCCTGTCCGCGCGGTGCAGGACGGATTTCGCCGGCCAGACCAACCTCGCCGAACACGACCAGGCCGCGCGGCAGCGGTTTGTTGCGCATCGAGGAATGAATGGCGAGCATCACGGCCAGATCGGCGGCCGGCTCCGTGATCTTGACGCCACCGACGGCATTGATGAAGACGTCCTGGTCGTAGGCCGCGATACCGGCATGCCGGTGCAGCACCGCAAGCAGCATGGCGAGCCGGTTCTGTTCCAGGCCGACCGACAGCCGGCGCGCATTCGGCACGTGCGAAGCGTCCACCAGCGCCTGGATCTCGACCAGCAACGGGCGCGTGCCCTCCTGGGTCACCATGACGCAGGAACCGGGCACCTGGTTGTCGTGCTGGGAAAGGAACAGCGCGGACGGATTGGAGACGCCCTTCAAGCCCTTCTCCGTCATCGCGAACACGCCCAGCTCGTTGACTGCACCAAAACGGTTCTTGAATGCGCGCACGAGGCGGAAGCTGGAGTGCGTATCGCCCTCGAAGTAGAGCACGGTATCGACAATGTGTTCGAGCACGCGAGGGCCGGCCAGCGCGCCTTCCTTGGTCACGTGTCCAACCATGATGATGGTGATGCCGGACTGCTTGGCCACGCGTGTGAGCTGGGCCGCACATTCGCGCACCTGCGCCACCGAGCCGGGCGCCGACGTCAGTGCGTCGGAGTAGATGGTCTGGATCGAGTCGATGACGGCGACTTCCGGCTTGTGCTCGGCCAGGGTATTGAGAATTTTTTCGAGCTGGATCTCGGCCTGCAGCTTCAGGTCCTTCGCCTCCAGCGCCAGTCGCTTGGCACGCAACGCGATCTGCGCGCCCGATTCCTCGCCGCTCACGTAGAGCGTTTTCTTCACGCGCGCAATATTGGCCAGGGCTTGCAGCAGCAAGGTCGATTTTCCGATGCCGGGGTCGCCTCCGATGAGCACGACGCCGCCGGCCACCAGGCCGCCGCCCAGGACGCGGTCGAACTCGTCGATGCCGGTGCCAAAGCGCGGCACATCAATCGCATCGATATCTGCGAGGCTCAGCACCGGCGACGTCTGCGCGAGGCCCTGGTACTGACCGGAGTAGCGGTTGCCGCCGCCCTGCTCGACTACGCTTTCCACGAGCGTGTTCCATTGTCCGCAGGACGGGCATTGTCCGGCCCATTTGGCGGAAATGCCGCCGCACTCGGTACATACGTATTGCGTCTTAGCCTTGGCCATCGTCTTCCACCACCTTCACACGCGGCGCCACCGCGCACATCAATTCATATCCGATCGTGCCTGCCGCCTCGGCCACTTCATCGATCGGCAGGTACCGTCCCCACAGC